>NZ_JAPPTM010000024.1:0-52355 GCF_027587105.1 Vibrio sp. RW | reverse complement strand
AAGCCGTCTCGTGGGAAGCGTTGAAAAGCTCCTGCTTGGCGAAGCCAATTCCTCTTGGCCACCAGAGATTCTGCACTTCCCTGTGACAATGCGCTCCATCATTGGCTGTGCAAGAGTAATAGAGTCTCATACTGAGTATTAAAGTGTAATACTAGGGGATAAAATATCATACTCAAAAGGCAGCGAAATTTGATCTAGCTGCCTTTAGTTTTTGGTCTATGACCTGTACACGTAGCTCATTTCTGGACAATTATTGCTTAGACTACATACTCTAACTTGCTATTTTATATGCGCTTAAAGTGATTTTTTATTCAATATTTTTATCTAATTGAAGAAAGTAAGAGATTGTCAGCCAGTGACAACCTCTTTGGCAGGCTTGTACGTTACTCTTCTAGATAAGTTGAAAAAGTATTATAAGAATCTGCCTTAACAAACTTAGCTGGATTAGCAATAGCATTACCATCTATATCTTTCGACAATGCTTCAAAGTGGGCGATACCGCAATTGATTTTGGCTTGTTCAGACGCTCTCAAATCATCAGAGAAGATACTAGATTTAGTTTCTACCACAAAGTAAAGCTGATCACCCATACCATCTTCTTTGTCAATTAGAACCGCCCAATCGGGGTTGTAACTGCCTAGAGGCGTATCGATCTTGAACCACCCAGGTAATTTCGCATACAACTTTACATCAGATGATGTTTCAAGTTTTTCAGCAAATTCAAACTCAGTATCAGAGTCACAAATGATATAGTCGTAAACTGACTTGTTCGCTTCGACCATATTCTTAAGATAGCCCGTGAGCTCCTCTTCTTGGAACAGCTCTTGTGCATAGTAATCTTCATCACCAATGCGGTGATAAGAGATTCCATCAACAATTGCAAGACGCATTTGTTTACGGATTACTTCACCTGCAAGCTCAATAAATCTTTGAGGATTATTTTTGAATGCTTCAAGCTTATCCCCTAGCCCTAGTAGGATTTGAACGACTGTCTTACGTGTTAGATTCGTATGAGATTCTAAGTACGTCACTACATCAGGCAATTGGAAATTTCTATTTCGGTAATATTGAATTTTTGACTCTTCATCAAAAGTTTCAAGCTCTGCTTCCGTTACTGCTACTTTGACCTTTTTGTATTCAAACTTAGCACTTGCTACGGCAACTGACGCTCGAATCTCATTGATACATTTATCAACCAATTCGCCAACACTAAAATCTACACGATAAGTTGTTTTGTACTTAATGCGATCCCAAAGAGCTTTAAAATCATCTCCTAGTACAACTTGTTTACCGTTATCCTCACGCAGTGATGCTGTCTTCTTCTCTTCGTGTTTTTTGATACTCAAACCTTTAGAAACTTTAGTTAAAGTAGCTAAAATTGCATCAGTATGTTCTTTAACACTTTCAGGAAGACTTACAGAGTTTTCAGCCAGATCGAGTTTTAGAGAATCCTGAATCTTACCTTTCTTGTCGATATAACCTTTATCAGCAAGATGTTGGTAGATTTCTTCTGATTTTTTAGCTCCAAGGAACTCTTTCTTATCGAGTTCATCAGAGACAACGATATTCGCAAATTGGTGCTTTTCAACTGCACCAAACTTGATACCTTCTTCTTTCTCAATCTCTTTTTGAAGTTCAGTTACAAACTGTTCGTATGATTCGTTCGCCATTACAGTAAGAGTATTCACCTCAAAACCGTAAGGCACACGCTCACCAGACTGATCTACAGCAAGGCGCAAACCACGACCAATCTCTTGACGTTTTTTCATCACTGAATTGGTTTCGTTTAACGTACAGATCTGGAATACGTTAGGGTTATCCCAACCTTCTTTTAGAGCAGAGTGACTAAAGATAAATCGTAGCTTTTCATCAATAGAAAGCAGTTTCTCTTTGTCTTTCATAATAAGGTTATATGCAGACTCATCAGCAGCAGTTTTACCACCTTCACCTTTTGCTGAAAGTTTTGATTCTGCAAATTGAGGATTACCAGAAGCATCTTTCTTCTTGTCTTGAGCAAAGTAGCCGTTGTGGACAGAGCTTGCGAGTTCTTTTAGGGCTTGTTCGTTCAAAACAGACTTACCAGAACTATCTTTATTCCATATAGAAGGGTAAAGAAGACGGTATTTTGGCTTTCTTAGTTGCTGCGTAAACTCTTCTTCAAACCACTGAGCAAACTTACCCTGTGTAGGTATGCCCTCTTTGGTATAACCTCGATAGTTCGCTACTTTGTCGATAAAGAACAAACTTAGAACTTTGATCCCTTTCTGGCTCATCACTTTTGAATAATCCATAGGATCAACACCAGTAGTTACTTTCTTGAAAAATTTGAGTTCTTTTTCAAGGTGCTCTTCTACCGTTTTAGAGATCTGTAAACGCTTATAAGTGTCTAGGTCAACTTCACCAATTGACTGTCCAAGCTCAATGATGTCATCACGGCTAGTGAAGTCGATGTATTCATTGCCTTCTTCACAATAAATATCATTGATCACATAACCTTCATAAACTGAACGTCCACCAGCCACTTCAAATAAGTCAGTACCACTCTTAACAGTGATACTCTTACGTGGTTGCAACTTACCCGTTTTAGTTTGTGCATCAATCTCAACCTTTGCTGTGATAGGTGATTTTTTATTGTCAACACTAATCAGCTTGATATACGCTTGGTTGTGGTTGTCTTGAACTTCTAGTGAAGCAACTTCAATCTGTTTTACCAATTTACGCTCATAAGCGTCAATTGAGTCCAGTTTATACAGCATATTAAAGCTTTCTGTGAGAGTCGCTGAGTAGCGGAAAGTACACAGTGGGTTCAAGCTTTCAATTGCCTTTTTTCGATTTACTGTAGATGCTACCGACTGAGGTTCATCAATCAAAACAACTGGATTGGTTGCCTGAATAAACTCAATAGGTTTCATACCGTTCAGTCGATCATCAGTACGGTGAATCAGGTTAGCTTTCGTTTCTTTTTCTGGATCAGTGAAAGACTTACTGAAAGCATCAATGTTGATAACCATTATTTGTATATAATCATTCGTAGCAAAGTTTCTGACTTGCTCACGCTTCGATGAATCATAGACAAAGTAATCATACTGAACGTTCTTGTACTCTTTTCTGAAATGCTCTTCTGTCATTTGAAGGGATTTATAAACACCCTCTTTGATTGCGACAGACGGTACAACGATGATGAACTTAGTAAGTCCATATCGTTGATTTAGCTCAAAAGCACTTCTCAGGTACACGTATGTTTTACCCGTACCTGTTTCCATCTCGATAGTAAAATCAAGACTAGGTAATGCTTGTTTTGACGTTTCAGTTTGCGGTAAACCATTAATGAGCTGAACGTTTCGTGTGTTTTCGTAAAGCTCTTCTGGCAATAAGCTAAGAGCATTAGCCACACCAATATCATTGTTCTTTGCAAATAATCCTAACTGCTCATTGCTCAACGCATTTTGTGAAACAGAAAAGTTCGATTGAAATGTTTCCTGTCCCTCAAATACACCAACAACTGTGTTAATCGCATCATTTTGGTGAGCTAAGTCAGGGTTAAACTTTATCTTCATTTCAGACATAATTTATCCCTTAAATGCTCTTAACATCATCAATAGCTGCTTGTTTCAAGATTTGGATAGCATTAGTCTTAACTCGATCATCTGCAAAACCTTCATCTTTGAATACTACTTGTGTCGTTTCAGGGTCGTATTCTTCTTTAAGCTTGGCGATTCCTTCAACAGTGTCGGTCGTAATTTCATCATCTAAACAAACAAATAATGCACCTGCACCAACAACAAACACGTTCTTTCCGCTAACAACTTCGGTTTCAACTGGTGTAGTTAGGTCATATCCGTATTTTAGGAAAATCTCATACAATACATCTTCACTTGAACGCCCGTCTTTGATTGACTTAGTGGCTTGTTGAAGCACTTGCTCTAAGTTTTCAAAATCAGCGTCCCAAGGTTTGATATTTGTTGTATCCAGAGTCATTACTTTTACACCTAGGTCAACATCATTATCTGGGTTATCTTGTGCCAATTTAGCAGCGGCTTTTTTTATTCGTGCAATACTTACTTCTGAAATTGTTTTAAAACCAGCACGAAAAGCCTCAGATTTTTCAGTACAAGGCTCTGGAAGCTGAACCATTATAAACTTCCTTTTACCATTATCATTTATATTTGAAACCATTGTAGCGTGTGCTGTCGTTGCCGAGCCTGCAAAAAAATCAAGCACAATATCTTGAGGTGAAGTAGCTATTTGTATACATCTATTGATTAAACCAACTGGTTTTGGAGTATCGAAAGCTTTACCATCAAAAAGTTCTTTAATGGTTAAAGATGCTTTTTTATTACCTTCAATTCCTGACCAAAGATTCGATGCTTGCTTCAATCGGCCTTCGAGATAGAACTTCTGATAAGGTTTCCATTCACCGTTACTAGATTTTTTCCATTGGATTCTATTTTCCGAAATTAGTTGGAAATATGAATCTTCACCACAACGCCATCTACTTTCATACCCAGTAGGCCCTACTGGATAAACAGTATTTCCATCAGGATCTTGGATACCATAGTGCATTGTAGGTCGATCTTCCTTACGATCTTCTCCCCCTGTTTTTCTCAAAGTTCTAGTCAAGAATTTCCCATACTCATCTTGTTGATCGTAGATTTTTTCATCTTCAGCCGAAAAAGGAAGACCTTTCAAAGCTGCAAATGAAGACTTTGAGTAAACCAAAACATAATCAATTTCATTTACAAGTATATCGTAACCTTGACCACTAGGAGTCCCTGTTGGACGTGAAACTATCCCTCTTCGGTTATCTGAACCAAAAATCTCATCGCAAACTTCTAATAAGTTTGCTAGCTCATTATCATCAATACTTATAAAAATCACTCCATCATCTCTTAGCAGATTTCGAGCTAGTTTTAACCGAGGGTAAATCATATTTAACCACGATGAGTGATACCGTCCTGATGCATCTGAATTTGTACTAATCTTATTTCCAGAAGAGTCAACTTGACCTGAGATTTCTAAATAATTTTTGATGTTATCGTGAAAATTATCTTTATATACAAAGTCTTTACCCGTGTTGTATGGCGGGTCGATATAGATCATTTTAACTTTTTTGTGGTAAGACTTTTGAAGTAGCTTCAATACCTCAAGGTTGTCACCCTCAATGAACAAGTTCTCGGTCGTATCCCAATTGACACTTTCATCTTTGCAAGGACGAAGCGTACCTGTAGATGGAGTTTGAGCGATTTGTCGAGCTTTAGTTTTACCATTCCAAGTAAAGTTGTAGCGTTCTTCTGAATCGTCAATCTCTTCTCCTAACACTGCTCTTAGTGCTTCAAAGTCGATTTTGCCCTCAGAAAACACATCAGGGAAAAGCTGTTTTAGTTGGTCGATGTTTTGGTTAGTAATGTCTAAGCTTTTTGCTTCTGGACTACTGCCCGTGATTTTTTCCATTTCACTCATTATGATAATTACCTATTTACAGTTGGGGATGATGCTAATCTGCTCTTCCACCTGAAATTTTCTTCAATCTTATGCGAATCAGCTCTTCTTATGCCAACTGAGAAGTGATTGCTGAAATCGCTTGTTTAACTTTTCTTGCTTGTACGTTAAGGCGCATTTTCTCATTCATTTGCACCTCTTTCTTTAACTTGTTTCTAATATTGGTCAACTCAGCCTCAAGAGAAGCTAACTCTTTCAAGAGATGAGATTTTTCTTCATTACTCATCTCATTAAACGTTTCGTGTGAAATGGAATCATCAGAGTGATCTACATTTTCCTCTTGTGATGAACCAAATTCACTTTTTGCTACGTTGCTGATTCGGCTGCTTTTGGTTGAATATGAGCCTGAAATGTAACTCGCCTCTAATGCGAGTAACATTGAGATGAAATCCTGATACAGCTCGTAATAGTTAACGCTTGATACATTTTTGAGCGTAAAGTCGTTCAAGAACTCTTTTTCATTGCGCTTCAAGCTGACAACTGAAAACCATTGGCTATTGTAGTAATGTTCAATAACCAGTTTTGAACTATCAGACTGATTGATTCGCTTATCCGCTAGACTGATCGCTAACTGTCCATCTAGCTCAATCATTAATATAACGGGATAAGGGATTAAGGTATGAAATAGCTTCGCCACCTTATTGATTAGAGAAAGCTTTAACTTACCAAGATTTGAATCGTCAGCTTTTAAAGTGACTTTGAGTACCGCTACCTCGGTGTACTCAACCATTTCAGTAACATACGTAGGAATGTTCAACGTCTCACGCTTAAGCGTGTTAACCCACTCTACTGATTGAACAACTTCATTGACCAACTTTTTGTCGCTTGATGATAAATCGTTGTTCTCTAGGATCATCTTTTTGGTGATTCGAGTACCAAGATACGTTGAATCAGGCAAAGCTAAATGTTCATATACAACGTCAAACAGGTCTTCGCTATTTGTATCAATTGAGTCAAAATCAATAACATTACTCATTGGTACGCCTCTACAGAATGACCATATAACTAACTACTTCAAAATCATTCACGTTTTGAGAGCTAGAAGCTGATAGAACAGTACCACCACGGCTAAATAGACTTGTTGCACCAATTTCTTCACTCTTTCCTGCAATGTTCTCTACCGCTTTGCTAAGAAGATTCTGGTAATAGTTCATCTTCATTCCCTTTTGAGTTCTCTTCTCAAACACCTGATATGCTTGAGAAGAATGTTCAATATCTTTGAACTCAGAGCCTAGTTTCTTGCATAGATCGAGTATCTGTTTTGACTGACTGAATGAAAGTAATACTTCCTCTTCGTCAGATACATAAACGAGGTAATAAGGCGCAAGTGAATAGCTCTCTTCTACCTGTACTTTGCCTTTAATGTCTTTCAAGCAGAAAATCACCCCTGATTGAATTTCGTCTTTCAAACCTGAAAATTGACTTGATTCTGATTCAAATGAATCTTTACTGATAATGACAGGGGAAAACAAACCGTAAGGTGTTTGTTCTAAGGTTTCGGTATTACTTTTTGACTTGTCACTTAAGAAGCTTGATAAGTCCATTCTGAAATCATTCAGTGTAAGATCGGTTATAGAAACCCCACCTGATATTTCTTCAAGATCCACAACAGCATTTTGCAGTTGTTCAAGCTGTTTTCTTCGGTACTCTAAATCGTTCATTCCTTTGTTAACTTTCGGATCTTGCTCTATGACGTTTTCTTCACCCGTAGCTGAAATATCGAGCAGTACCATACGCCCACTGACTCTTGCTTCAAGGTTGATATATTCGTCTAGCTCCATATTGGGCCAGAAGTTAACAAGTTGAATGGTATCGTTGGTTGAACCTAAACGGTCTATTCGTCCGAATCGTTGAATGATACGAACGGGATTCCAGTGAATATCGTAGTTAATAAGATAATCACAATCCTGTAGGTTTTGGCCTTCTGAGATACAGTCAGTAGCAATGAGAATGTCTACTTCTTCTTTAAAATCAGGATAGACCTTATCTCGCTCTTTAGAGCGTGGGGAGAAATGAGTCAGCAAACTGTTCAGGTCAGTTTTGAACTTCTTACCATCAGTACCACGTAAGGTCGTATCCGTTCGTTGCCCTGTAATAAGAGCTGAATGCAGCCCCAATTGCTTTGAAGCCCAATCAGACAAATTCTTGTATAGATATTCTGCTGTATCAGCGAAAGCCGTAAAGATAATCACTTTCTTGTTATTACCATTAAACGGGTTTTGGCACTTATCAAGATAAGCCTGTTTTAGCATATCTAGCTTCGCATCTCGTACTGCGTCAATGCTTTTCGAAACTCTAACAATTTCTTGGAGAAAAACTCTGTCTGCTTCGAGGTCTTGAGCAAACCTCACTAGGTCTAAGTCTTGAATCCTTACTTTTGTTTTATTGCCAATTAGGTAAGGTGCAAGCTCTGGTGATTCAAACTCAAGATCATCAATCTCTTCAATCGGTGGCGCAACAAACTCTTCTGTTAGATCACTTGTCAAAATTGGTTTGATATTGGCGTTAAAGTTATGAATTTTTGATAGTAATCCTTCGACTTGAGCCAAAACCTTTTCTGACGTAAGAGCAAACGAGTGAATAGAACTTTCCATTCGTTTAAGTAAGTTAATACGAATAAGATGGATCAGACTCTCTTCACGATCCACTTGCTTGAATACACTCTTACCGCCCTTAACCTCTTGGTCATAACGTCTAGCGTATTCGGCTTTCTTATCCATTCGCACGTATTTCATTGGTGAGTAAAACGCCAGAGAAAGCCTACGAATGGTCTTGTTCACTTCTTCCAATGGTGGAAACTGATCTTGTAGGTCGATTGATGATTTTAAGTTAATTGGTAAGAGTCGTGTCGGGAACTTACCAATATCTTCTGTACCATAATACTTCTCGATATGCTTACGAGAACGAGCTATTGTATAAATATCCAGTAGTTTAAAATAATCGAAGTTCATCGAGTCCAAAAGGTCTTTAGAAGTTCGTACATCTGGATCTTGTTCAGCCCAACGAGAAAAGCGTGATTGAGCTTGTCTTAACGTACTTTCGATGCTGTTAATACCGTGATCGATTAACGCTTGGTCATTCGCTTCTGTAATGAATGCGACTTGGTTTTTCATATCGTTCAAACGGTTATTTACGGGTGTAGCAGAAAGCATCAATACCTTCGTTTTAACCCCTGCTTGAATAATATCTTCTAGTAGGCGTTGGTAGCGGTTACGTCCATCTTTCTTTGGATTGTTGTTGCGGAAGTTGTGTGACTCATCGATCACAACGAGGTCATAGTTGCCCCAATTGATAGTCTCTAGATTGATATCACCTGAAAATCCGCTGTTTCGGCTCATATCAGTGTGATTCAACACATCATAGTTGAAACGATCATTTGCTAATAAATTACGTTTATCGTTCTGAGTATAAATAAGCCAGTTATCACGTAGCTTTTTAGGACAAAGCACAAGAACCTTGTCATTACGAAGTTCGTAGTATTTGATTACAGCTAGAGCTTCAAACGTCTTACCTAAACCGACACTATCAGCAATGATACAGCCGTTAAAATGCTCTAGCTTGTCGATTGCACCAAGTACACCATCACGTTGAAACTTATACAGTTTGTTCCAAACGATTGTATCTTTAAAACCCGTTTTGGTTTTTAAGATACTCTCTTCTTGTAGATCGCCTACAAAGTCTTTAAAAATATTATATAACGTGATGAAGTAGATGAACTGAGGTGTATTATCTGCGGTAAGCTTTGATAGTTCGGATTTTAATTGCTCTTTAGCATCAACTACTTGTCCTTTGCTGCTCCATACTCGGTTAAAGAATCCAAGTAGCTCTTTCGCTTGGTCAGAGTTAGCAAGGCTTATCATATCAAAGCCATTTGTCTCAGTTAGACCAATGCCTTGACCGTTGAACTGAGCACCATTTATAGCTATTGAATCCGAAGCTGACGAAACGTGTGTGATGTGTTGGTGAACTGCACCTGCTTGTTGCACCAATCGAACCGAAGCTTTCTCTTCCAACCAAAGAGCAAATTCTTTCGCAATCGCTTTTTGATTTAACTGATTTCTAAACTTATTTTCTAACTCTGAACCATTGAGCGATCCGAATGGTGATGCCACACCTAGCGAGTCAAAGCCTTTTGCTTGTGAGAAGAGAATTCGAGCTGAATCGACTTTGCTCAAAGACTCTTTCAAATGGTCAAAAGCATAGATAGAGAAAAGTCCCGTTAATACAGAGAGCTTATCATTCAGTTGAATCGTATCAGATAGCGTATCAGAAACTTTCGTTGTTACATTATCAATGAGCATAGCGATTAGATTTTCTCCGTAACAAGACCAGCAGCTTTTAGGCGAGTCGTTAGGTTTCTCATCTTGCTGAACTCTGTTCCATAGCTCGGCTTCAGACCCAATTCTTCACAAAACTCTCTCGCTGTGATGTTGCCCAATTCATCAGCATATTTAATCGACTGTAAGTGCAATTCAGCCATAAAACCGTTCCGTGGAGCTGAGGAGAGTGCTTGCTTGATTTTCTCTCTAATCACTTTGTTCATAATGTACCCAACACTATTCATACTATTTGCGAGAGATTTTAGCAAAATTAGCTAAAATAGCTAACTAGAAATGGGGATCGGGTGAACTTACTATATTGAATAATTATGTGTATTTGCTGAGGGGAGTTATCTAATGAGACTAGCTAATAATGGGGCATAAATGAGACAGGAATTACCCAAACATCACCTCTAACAGTATGAAACTTTATTACTCAGTTTCAGCTCCATTTTAGTCGTGGTGCTCATTTCAGTATGATACTTTGTTTTCTGAGGCGCTGTTCATCAATACAAAATCAATAAGTTAGATACCTGTGAGTATGCGACTTTATTACTCGTGTACATTGGCACCGGGAATGCTGCTGGTGGACAAACAGCCTTGAGCTAACAAATTCTCTTCCAATAGGGGCACTGCACAGCCGCGTGACAAGCGTCTTTTTGCTTGGCGCGGGGGTTTGCCCTATTGGCTTCATTATTGCGAGGTACGAGCACATCAGCTCTACGTGAGGCACGAGCGTTAGAGCGAGCAAAGGTAATCGTGGGCAGGGGTGGGCCTCGGCGTGCGTAGGAAATGCAATGGCCTGATAAGGGAGAGTTAGGGGTGGTGCCTACAAAAGTAGACACCAATGGCGAAAAGAGGACGGGTTAAAGAGGCGTCACGGTGCACCGAGTACACTTGACCTTGTCAAGGAAGCTGTGCCACACATTGGCAAGCAGATAATCACGCAAGCGTTCTGCGCTCTGGCGCGTTTTGGTGTGCATCGTCACAACAGACCCACTCTCACTGATCCCTTGAACTTGGTAATGGGCCGCTCTCACGTAGACACTGTGCTGGTTTTCCATCTCTGAACATTGAAAGTAAGGAATGCGCTCTGCATCAATGATATTGTTTTGAACCCATTCAGCCAAAGCATTCCCCTCTTCGCTCAACGTTAAGATGTGGGCATGGTGAAGGGTCTTTGACCCAAACAAGCCATTGGACTTGCCAAGCACAATGTTAATGCCGGTGCTGTGCTGTGCTGTGCGATGCACACAGAATCAATGGTATTGCCTTCAAAGCTGTCAGCGTTTGGCTTGAGCTTGAGAGAGTCTTTATAGAGCATGAAGAGCCCCCTTTTGTTCGAATGCGTTCACCCCTGTTTCTAGGAAATTGATAAGCTTATTAACGTCATCAAAGTTGAACGATAAGTTAGGTCCACCTGACTTGGTGCACATAAAATCCGAGCTGATATCCATAGCCAGAAGAGCAATGTAGGAAATACTTTCTGGTCTATAGCTCACGCTGTAGGTACCCGTCACTCCGTCAGGCATGAATACAATGCGTTTGATGTCGGCGACAAACTGATTCTGATTATCACTGTTGGCAACACCATCAAACAGTTCGATTGAAAACTGATGCGCTGGGTTGTATTGATTAACCATTGCGATGATGGACTCAAGATCATCAATCTTGATGGCTCGTAGCACTTTTTGAAAATCTGGCGTGTGCGCAAAGAGGTTCATAAAATGGGTTGCGCTGACTGATGGGTGGATGCGTCTCATTGTGTCATCCATGTAATTCCAACCTTCAAGCCAATCAAAGCGGCCATAGTCGCGCCACCCATCTGGCGTGTCCTCGTTAATAAGTTCAAGCAACTGGTCGAGCGTTTTGGGAATCGACTCTTCGTAATTCCCTTCATCGTCGTAATAGTGCACGTCGAGCTTTTTATGCAGATCATGGATACCTGTCGCCTTGATTCCTTCACAATCTTCGATCGAGACTTGATGCACGCATTCAAGCCAATTTTCTAATGTCTTCATGATTTTGCCCCCAAGCAAAAGTGGGCTAAGTCACCTTAGCCCGGTGGATAGATTAACGCTTACTGCTCGCAAGTAATTGACTGTGTAGCTGCATGCCACCCTTGAGTCGAAACGGCAGTTCTGCGGCTGCCGTAGTAACTGGATAAGTGCTTGGCTTAGCGCTGATGCAACGTTTTAGGATTTCATGGCTCTCTTTTAAGCTAACGAGCTTCAGTTGGATGGCTTGAAACAATAGCGTTGTGAATTTCATTTTTGTGGTTTTCAAGTGACCATTTCCACTCTGGTAGCTATCGGTTAACTCATTGGCAATGTTCAGGATGAAGCTCTTGCGCGACTCGCTTTTTGAAATCGACCCCAGGCTCACTGGAAGCTCTTTCATTGCACCCATTTTTGCCTGAAACTTCAGTTTTGGGTCAACGTCGAGCATATCGAGGACAAGGTGTGCTTGTCTGATAGTTCGCTCTATGCACCCATGGTCTCGAAACAAGTCTTCCAACTTATCGATGTCTTTCAGGTGATTGCGGCGTTTAAGCACACTCATTGCGCGTTGCCCAATCTGTTTACAATTCTCTAAGTTCATAATGGCCCCCAAGCCTCGTTTTGTTGGTAACCCACTGTTTCCCAACTGTTTTAAGTATAGCAAAACGCAGAATTAATACCATATATTAGCACCCAATATAGTTAAATATATCTCTTGCATTCTCGCGGACAAAAGCGACAAAATCGGGCTCGAAAGAGGGCCGCTCTTAGCTTTCCCAAGGCGAAGCCGTCTCGGGAAAAGCGTTGAAAAGCTCTTAAGCGAAGGCGAAGCCGCTCAACCTCTTGGCCACCAGCTGTTCTGCACTTCCCTGTGACAATGCGCTTCACCGTTGGCACTGGGAATGCGGCTGGTGGTCAAACAGCCTTGAGCTAACAAATTCTTTTCCAATGGGAAGCTCTGCTAAGCCCGTGACAACCGTCTTTTTGGTTGGCGCAAGGCTTTGCACCCCATTGGCTTCATTTGGCGAGGTACGAGCACCATACCTCTTAGTGAGGCACGAACTGTAGAGGTCGCGAAGGTAAAGCATGGGAGGGTGGGCCTCGGTATGCTTAGGAAATGCAATGGCCTGATAATGGAGAGTTGTCACCCTATACAGGGTGACTAATGATTAATCGAGCGTTCACTTTACTGATGATCGGCTTTTCCTTTTTTTTATCGTCCTTACGATAACGAGTGACGTCCATCACTACGGAAAAACTCGCAAAGTGGTTCCCCTTGGTCAGCAGCATAATTTTGTTATTTGAAAACATACGTTCCGCAGCTTCAATGCTTTTCTCTAAGCAAGGATCCAGCTCTATCGAGTCTCGATTAACGTGGTTACCGTCTTCATTAAAGAAAGTGGCGATCATCATGGTCTTATTCCTTTTAGTGCACGGTTGCGCTCATGTTCGATGCAAAATAGACGTTAAACACCGCACTTCTGTAACGCACGACCCCAACACCATCGACCATTTTTACCTCGTCCATTAAAAACAGGTTCGTAAACTTTAACAATGCTGCTCCGGTCAGCTCTTGCGGCTCTTCAGGGGTTTCAGTGTTTGTAAACACAACATTAAGCGCCGCTTCAGCCCAGCGTTTAAGGGTGGCGTCTTGCGCTTCTTTTCTGTCCATCATAGCTTGCATTGTGCTGGTTTTTTCATGTGCTTTCGGTTGTTCGTCAGATTGCGAGGGTTGATTATCCTGAGTCTCTTTTGAAAGGCTCGGTGTAGGTGGTGTAATCGTCGCTTCTTTGAATTGTCCGCCGATAGCAGCAATAAACGCCTTAGCATCATCTATAGATTTGAAATGAAACCCTGGGATCGCATCGTCGCGGTTATATTTGGAGTAGTGGCCATTGTAACACTTGGCAATGCCATGCACTCGGCCAAAGCCCTCACGGTCTAATCGCTGTTCAAGATTGACAACGTGTATCGTATGGCCCTTTTTGCTGTGCTGCATCTGCTCGACGGGCTTCACGGCATATTGGAGCTGCTCTGTTGTCTCAACGTCTGCCTGTTGCTCGGTAACTGGTTCAACACCTAGAGGCTTGTAGTTTGGGATGGCCATCTCACCGAAAGGAACGCGACACGCTTTTTCATCGCGTGTGTTTGAAGTGTAAAACGAGATTTTCTTAATCTTCAGGCCAAAACGGATGTAATCTGTTTCGGTAAGATAATTGCCAGCACCCATGCTATAGTTCTCTCTGTGCTCAGTTGACGTTTCTTTATCTGCGAGGTGCTTAGTATCTTCGTGGTTTTTAGCTGCTTTGCGCATTTCAGGGAACAGATTGCGGGTATGCTTAGACCACGCTAATACAATCACGCGGTCTGTTTGAGACTCATAATAATCGCTGTAAGGGTCTGAATGGTCAGACATCGACGTAAAGTAAGCGACGATCACCCCTTTCGCATCTTCAGGTATGTTCAGCGATTTTTTGAACTCTTCCGCCTCTTGGCGTCGCTTCGCCCTCGCGGCCTCTTTCCTCGCATAGGCGGCTTTCTCTTCTGCAATTTTGCGTTTTTCATCTTCTTCCACAGCAGCACGAAATTCATTGTGGTTGTCCGCATTATCAATCGAAGACAAATCAATATTTTCGATAAAGCCGTATTGCATTTTTTCTTCGGACGATAAACGCTCTTGCTGCGCAATGAGCATTTTTTTCAGCTCTTTGATTCGCTTTTCGATGCCCTTGTCATGGTCATCCGAGCGACCAACACAAAGGTGATCCTCAAATGAGTGGCCATTATCAAAGCCAATCAAGATATCGGTTTTTGCGCCACCAAGGCGCTCTGAAGCAGCTACTTTATATGCGATGGTTTCGAACTCAGCGACGGAATAGGTTTTATCAATTTCAAAGGATTTGCTTTCTGAATATCGAACTGTGACAGAAATTGGTTTAATCATGATACGTGCCCCCAAGCATGTGTAATATCAAACTGTTTGTATAAGTATATGCCAATTCACATTAAAATACCATAAACTAGCAATTAAAAAGTTCAATTAAATCAGTTGACTACCAACTGGACAAAGGAGACACAATAGGGCTCAAAAGAGGGTTGCCTGAGCTTCTCCAAGGCGAAGCCGTCTCGTGGGGAAGCGTTGAAAAATCTCTTAGTTTGGCGAAGCCAATTCCTCTTGGCCACCAGCTGACCAGCACTTCCCTGTGACAATGCGCTCCACCGTTGGCACTGGGAATGCAGCTGGTGGACAAACAGCCTTGAGCTAACGAATTCTTTTCCAATGGGGAAATCTGCTAAGCCCGTGACAACCGTTTTTTGGTTGGCGCGAGGATTTGCACCCCATTGGCTTCATTTGGCGAGGTACGAGCACCACACCTCTTAGCGAGGCACGAGCTGTAGAGGTTGCAAAGGTAAAGCATGGGCGGGTGGGCCTCGGTATGCTTAGGAAATGCAATGGCCTGATAACTGGAGAGCACTTGCCGATGATATATACCATCGACAAGGAAAATCAGCTTGCTCCTACAATCACTAATGGTTGCTGTGGCTTAACCCCCATGGGCTCGCAATCAAATCTTGATCCGAAGTAACTCAAGTCATTTGCACCGACTTTCTCCAGTACCTCTGACTCGGTCGCGTCATATGAGAAAAGTGTCTCTGTTGAGCCGTAATGGGCTTTATCTGTCATTGACTTGAAAATCGGGCGATTGAATGAATCGATACCCACAAATTGAACTTTTTTCATCATGTATTTCCTTCTAACATTGTGACAATCAAAAGCGATGATGGTCTAGAAATGCTTGTTTGTTTGAATCAACCTCCAGGCACTTGATGTTGTATTGGGCAAAAAAATCGCCCCATTCAGCCTGTGCTTCTGGATACTTCTCTTTATAGGCTCGCGAGTTCTTTCTGCTTTTTGATATCTGTTTCGCTCGTATCTCAACAAGGATCTTGACTGCATTGTCAGTAACTTTGTCACCGTTACAAACACTAGCCATAACATCAGCACCGAAATTGGTAGAACAAGCACTCTCATATAGCGCTTGATCTTCAATCCAATCCCGTAGAGCTCCTAAGCTAGTATCCCAAGCTGATTTGAGCTGCAGTCTCTTCTCCTCCCAGGTTAAACCACCATACATTTGCCGCTGATTTTGCTGCCTTGCTTGATGCTCTTCCTCTCTCTTTCGAGCCTTTTCCATCGCTTTTTGACGGTTAATGCCTTCGAGTAAACCAATATCACCTGTCTTTTTTAAACAGTCCACACCGACTACTGATACACGCCCCTCAGCTGACTTTACAAAATACCGGTTCTTTAGCATTGTTCCGCAATGTTCGCAGAAAAATGTAGGATTCCCCGGCTGCGCTTTAACAATGGTGAATGGAGCGCTACCCAGACCACTGAGTTCAAAGGTGTGTTGCGGTTTCTTGTCCATTTTCACTTCCTGTGTGTCTTTGGGTAAAAACATCAATGAGCGCCTTATTGGCGTGAATAAAGCGTGTATACATGTCAAAGTCATAATGATGTTTTGAAAGTAAGTTTTTCTTTTCTTCGTAAAAGGCAATATTCTCCCTTGCCGCTTTGACGGTTGGATCACGTAGCTGTGCAAACTTGGCCGTCAGCGCCTCTGCATTAGCCTGAAATTCTGACTCATCAATGAACCCAGCCAGCACCTTTAACTTTTGAGACTCAATACCGCGCATATGTAATAGCTCGTTTTCGTAAGCGCCTTTAAAAGTCATATATACGTCGTTGTGTTTGGCATAGTAGAAAAGTTCTAAAACAGGGAAATGTTTGGCAAGCATCTGCGCAAGTCGCGTAAAGTTCTTAATATTATTCATCTTAGAGATCTCCGAGTGAGCCCCTCCATCATCGGAGGGGCAAAGGCTTGGGGAGCCTGTTAAGCTTTTTGGATGTGGATCATCGTGGTTTTTACTGATGTACCCGACTCTTTGAACTCTTCTTCATCTAACTTTTCAATGCTGGCACCGACACTTGCAAGGAACTCTTTAAACGCTACCTGTTTTTTCTGGCTACCTATCAGCCAAGATTGACTCGCGAACGCCACCATCTCGCCGCCTGTCGCTAGATGATCCGTGTACATTTTCATAATGTGGTCTACGTCTTGATTATCTGTGAATGGTGGGTTAGCAATAATGCGGTCAAATTGTTGTGGCGGAAAAGCCATAAAGTCAGCTTGAATCGGGTCATACCCCTTATCACGTAGTGTTGCGATATTATCAGGATGAATCTCAACCAACGTCCCATTTGGCGAGATTTCAGAGGCTAAGTCCGCTAAGTTACCCGCTCCCGCTGATGGCTCAAACCATGTATGTTGAGGCTCAAGGTTGAGCTTTCGAATGGCTCTCTGACCAAGATTTGTAGGCGTCCAAAACATTTGAAACTGTTTCTTATCGTTGATCACTTCACCTTGCACTAGTGTCGCTTGAATAGTGGCCGCGCACTTCCCTTTGAAAACAAAGGTGCATTTTTTGTAGACGCCACCAGCTTTGAAAAGCAATGATTTGATCTGTGGGTAATACTCTAGCTGCTCTTTTGGCATGTGCAGCGTGTCGCCGTCTGCCGTAAACAAAGCTAACTCATCAAGCGCTGTTTTGCTTTCTGTCTTCTCTGGAGCTCCGTTTGTGGGTTCATCCCCCTTTGACCCTACTTCAGCTAGCTTCCCGTTGAACTTAAGATAGAAATATTGCTGATGAGCATAACGAAGGACGCGGGCTTGCTCTGAGGAAATTTTGTGGCGAACGCGATCATAGCCAATAGAGTCTAAAAATCCGTACAAGTCTTCTTTATAGATACCAGGTAGATTGAATTTCTTGTCTTCGCGTTCTAGCCAAATGAAGAACGGCACCTCATTGAACGGTGTTGAACCTGTTGTACAGCTCAATGTGAATACTTGACGCTCAAGACTTAAGTCAATGGGAGCGGAAACAATCGCAACGGTCGACATGCTCTCTTTGATTGAAGTCGCTCGGCAACCTTGTTTAAAAGTGTGTGTGCGGTAGCGATCTTTTGTACTATCGCCTTTTGTATCCGCAGTTGAACCGCAGTCATAAATCAATTCGGCAATCACATCCGCTGCGCGGATCTGCTTCATAACTTGATTAAACTCACTTCTGTTTTCTATTGGAAAATGAATACCCATAGCATTGCCCCCAAGCAATTGAAATAATGGTGAAGATTTCCTCACCGCACATAGTAATTATATAAAAAAACCAATTTATTACCATAAACTAGCACAAATTAAACACAATTATAGTTGTTGACTTTGGTGCGGACAAAGGCAGCACAATAGGGCTTGAAAGAGGGTTGCTCTTAGCTTGCTCCAGGCGAAGCCGTCTCGGGAGTAAGCGTTGAAAAGCGCTTAGCTTGGCGAAGCCAATTCCTCTTGACCACCAGCTGACCTGCACTTCCCTGTGACAACGCGCTCCACCGTTGGCACTGGGAATGCGGCTGGTGGACAAACAGCCTTGAGCAAACAGATTCTTTTCCAATGGGGAGCTCTGCTAAGCCCGTGACAACCGTCTTTTTGGTTGGCGCGAGGCTTTGCACCCCATTGGCTTCATTACGCGAGGTACGAGCTCATAGAGCCCTTCGTGAGATACGAGCGTTAGGGCTCTGCAAAGGTAAAGCATGGGCGGGTGGGCCTCGGTATGCTTAGGAAATGCAATGGCCTGATAACTGGAGAGCGCGATATCTACACCTTAATATCGTCGGGTTGAGAGACAAAAAAAGCCCGGAGCATTTGCTACGGGCTTTACCATTGTGGATGGGAATGTAAGCTTATTCAAACATCAAGCAGTCACAACCGGTATCGTATTTCGAAGTTTATAGATAGCGCGATACTGTTCAAGCAAGCCATCGAACCATTCAGAGAAATACGCAAGAGGAACGTTGAGTTTCAATTCGTCGCTGATCAACCAAACAAGTTCCTCGAACTCCAATTTTTTAGCCAGCTTGTGGACAGCCAATACATTGACCAACGCTTGATTATTCGGCATGTCATCATTCAAGACTACGTCGCCGAGTAAGTACGTCCAAACGGGGCAATCTAGTGCGTATTCACCGTCTTCACCTTTCGTCAAATTAGCCGTGTTAGCAGCAATGAATGTCATCATGTCATCAAAAGCAGCCCTTACTTCTTGGCGCTGTGGTTGAGTGACTCTGTGGTGTTGGTAAAGGAGTGGTATTAACTTTGTCACACCCTGCTCTAGCAGAGCTTTCTCAAACGCATCAATTTCGGGCACTGACCCCAGTTCCTGATCTTTGAATGTTCCGCCTTTGAAATTCTCAATGGCAAATTCAATGATCTCGTCCGTGAACTTGATCAGCTCCGTCTCATCTTCGCCAGGTTCGACATTCAGAGAGCGGTGGGTATGATATTCGCCAACGAACACGTATCCGCTGCTATGACGCTCTTCTACGACCTTGTGACCAAATTCGACCTCACCGATTCGAAATTCAAGATCAAATTCATCCTCACCATTCGTATTATTGTCGATAGCTTCATCTAAACCAGCCACGTAATACTCTTTAGACTCAAGGCTATTTAACCAATCAAGGATAGCTGGGCTAAAGCCATTATTGGTTGCGAATTCAATGATGGCTTGTTTGTTATGTGTCGCTCGGTTTTCGTTATCCAAAACGTTTAACAAACATTCGGCACCTTGCGAGAGGTAGTTCGATTTTTTAATAAGGGCGTGAAGAGCATCCATGGTTTATTCATCCTCTATCAGGTTATCTAATGATTGGTTACAAAGTTCAAAGTTAAGCTCAAAGAACTTCTCCACTTCAGGCAGCTTGGAGCGTGTCATATCAAGCTTTTTGCTCAATTTTGTAAACGCTTTTAAAAACTCGTCTGTATTACTCGCTAGCTCACGAGTACAAAACAGATAAGCGCAAATGTCATCGGCAGCTTTAACGATCGCTTTCTCTAATGGCGGTTGGGCTTCATGCACGACTAGCCTCTCAAACCGTCCATGCAACTCAGGAATAACGGTTTTACTCACTCTCACTTCAACGTCATGCTCAATCTCTTTGATTGCAGTGGTAAGCGCTGGGTTGCTGTATTTCAAAGGACTCGGTATATCGCCGACTCCACAAGCCTCGCTCAGCTCATGAAACAGTGCCATCATGCCGATTTCATTAGGGCAGTATTCGCGGTTGAATAGCGCCACACCGTAGGATGCGATCGTGTGTGCAATCACCGCCACTTCAAACGAATGTTCTGCATCATTGTCGCGATTTTCTGAACTCATGAGTGACCAACGCTGGATATTTTTCTGGCGGAGCATCCAGGCGGGTAAAGAGTTGGGTTTGAAATTGTTCATGCCGCCACCTCATCTGTGCCATTGTCGCGCATTGGGTCGATGACAAAGCCATCACCATCCAATGATTGCGCGTTATACGCATCAAGCGCGGATTGAAGCATTTGGAACTCATAACCGGAGCCGATGAAGTCATTGCCAACAAATCCACAAATCACGTTATCTTGAATGCCAGTTTGAGACTCCCATTCACGACCAGTCCAGTAAGAAGCTTCTACAAAGAAAACCCCTGCACGGCGGATCCGAGCCTTAAAATTGCGTTCTTCGCGTTTGAGTTGCTCTGGGCAACGATCGTGATTAACCTTTGGACAGAACACATCCCCTGCAAGGTCTTCATATCGCCAAAACGTATCGCTATGAGCCTCCACTTTAATTTTGCCTTGAAGTACCGCAATCGCGAGCGCCTCACAGCCCTCAACGTCAAGCTTTGTAGATTGGTCTAGCTGCTTCGCTAATGACTTAATCGCCGTTTTAGATAGCGCATTTACTCGATTATTTTTCATACATGCCCCCAAGCATTATTGAGTGATTAACTAACTGTTTTTCAACTATTTAAGTATAGCAGAACCCCAATTAATTACCATAAATTAGCACGCAATAAACGTGATTAATTCTGTTGACTTTTGCACGGACAAAGGTGACACAATAGGGCTCAAAAGAGGGTGCTCTTAGCTTTTTTAGGCGAAGCCGTTAATAAAAAGCGTTGAAAAGTTTTAGCTAAGGCGAAGCCGACTTCATTTGCTCAATCGATTTCTGCAGGAGGGATGCCAGCGTGTGTTTGCTGGCTGTCACTACTGCTTCGATTGAGCAGCAGTCTTGAACGAAACAAACAGAAGTGCAACATCGGCGCACGGAGCATAATGATGGTTTCCATCATCTATGCTCTGTGCGCGTTGCGCGTACTTATGGCAGGAGGAACGAGTGCCATAAGCCAAAGGGTATAGCACGGGTGGGTGGGTCACAGTGTGCGAAGGGTTCCCCTTTTAACGGAGTGTCAGACACCTCCCTTTCGGGAGGTGCTGTTTACTGCTCAGTGGGTACCAGCTCATCACTGCGCTGTTCATAATTCTCGATCAGGCGTTCAAGTTTCTTCGGTGTGAATTGGTCATACGGGATGAGGTTGAACTCTTCCTTTACTTTCAAGCGAATAGAGCGCTGAGTTAAGTTAGGCTCACGAATCGCAACTTGCTCAACGGCTTGAAAAAATTGTACTTGTCGCGCCAAGCGCAAAGTAAGCACGTCATTTTGCTTTTTCTCCTGCCATTTATTGAAAATCACATATCCAATAATGGATGGAATGATTGCGGCAAGGAGTACACATACCCCCTCAATGGTCGAACCTAACACATTTGGGTCAAGAAGCAGTGATGCCAAATCTTTTGCTTTTGTTGCGTTCTCAATATCCATAAATCCTCCTAAGTAACTTATTGTATTTTATCAATTTCAACCATTTAATACCATAAATTAGCACCAAATAAACGCAATTAAACTTGTTGACTTTGGTACGGACAAAGGAGGCACAATAGGGCTCGAAAGAGGGTCGCTCTGAGCTTTCCCAAGGCGAAGCCGTCTCGTGGGAAGCGTTGAAAAGCTTTTGCTTGGCGAAGCCAAATCCTTTTGGCCACCAGTGATTCTGCACTTCCCTGTGACAATGCGTACCATCGTTGGCACTGGGAATGCAGTTGGTGGACAAACAGCCTTGAGCTAACAGAATCTTTTCCAATAGGAATACTGCACAGCCGCGTGACAAGCGTCTTTTTGCTTGGCGCGAGGGTTTGCCCTATTGGCTTCATTATGGCGAGGTACGAGCATCACAGCTCTACGTGAGGCACGAGCGTTAGAGCGAGCAAAGGTAATCGTGGGCAGGGGTGGGCCTCGGCGTGCGTAGGAAATGCAATGGCCTGATAAGGGAGAGTTATCGCTGAGCAGCTTGGCTGCCCAGCGCGTTGTCTTAGTCGTAGATACAAAGTACTCCTGGGTTGTGCCACTCAGCATGCAGGCCGTGCTTATCCAGTACCTTGGTGATCTTATCGTTAATGAACGGGGCAAAACTAAAACATGGGTAGTATTCAGCCCATGTCTCAGTGTCGTTAGACTCTGCTGACACTTCGAAGTACCCACCCCACTCATTGCGAAGAACCGGTGCGCCCATGGCTTTCAGCTCATCAAAAGCCTTCTGTGATTTCTTTGTGTGTTTTAAATTACTCATACATGCCCCCAAGCATTGATTTCGTGGTTAACACTTTGTTTTCCAACTGTTTTAATTATAGCACCCCACAGAATAATTACCATATGTTAGCACCAATTAATAGTGAATTATAATGCTTGCATTTCAGCGGACAAAGTAGTCACAATAGGGCTCGAGAGAGGGTCGCACTTAGCTTTCCCAAGGCGAAGCCGTCTCGGGGGAAGCGTTAAAAAGCTCTTAGCTTGGCGAAGCCAATTCCTTTTGGCCACCAGCGGCTCTGCACTTCCCCGTGACAATGCGCTCCACCGTTGGCACTGGGAATGCTGATGGTGGTCAAACAGCCTTGAGCTAACGAATTCTTTTCCAATGGGGAAATCTGCTAAGCCCGTGACAACCGTCTTTTTGGTTGGCGCAAGGCTTTGCACCCCATTGGCTTCATTATGCGAGGTACGAGCTTCAGCTCAGCGTGAGGTACGAACGGTTGAGCGGGCAAAGGTAAAGCATGGGCGGGTGGGCCTCGGTATGCTTAGGAAACGCAGTGGCCTGATAACTGGAGAGCACCATTGGTCGGGCTACGTGCCCAACCAATTCGGTCCTTATCCCTGCAATTCGTAGTACTCAAACTCTGGGTCGTTTGAAACCACTTCAGAAGTGTTGATTCGAAATGTTGATAATCGAGACTTGTTGCATCTTAAGATCATTCCTTTTGGATTCACTTCATATTCATCCAAATTATCGCTAACAAAAAGATCTGATAGCACCCCCCTCTGGAAAAACTCGGGTGGTTTGGTACCTAGCATTTGCTTGAAGATCTCGTTTGTGCGCGGCTGCAGTTGGTCTGTCAACGCAACTTGCGCCATCTTGTAATTAACGAACGCGTGTAAAAGCTCGTGATATTTGAATCGGCCTGTTTGATGCTCCCAGGGGTTTTCAATGGCCGTGTGTTTATACAAAAGATCGAGTAAGTTTGAGCATTCTTCCACACCAAATGTGCGCAACAAACCACCTTTCTCTTTGGCGGTCAATTTAAGGCCCGTCTTTGCAACAAACCAATCCAGAAAAGCAACAGCTTCTGGTAGGTCGTTGTTATATTGTTCCCACTTTTTAATAAAGTCCTTTGAGGCTTTATTCTCAATCACTTTAAGCGCTCCAGGATTCAAGCCAATTGTGGTATCCCAAGGCTTTGCAATCTGACGAACAAAGGAAATACTGCCGAGTGTGTTCAGCATCTTATATGCTATGATCAGCCAAGTTTTTAATTCATTGGCTTCCTTCTGCGTCATCGCTTCATATTTACTCATGAGCATGCTCTCCATTGTTTTCATTTCGACTGACTTTAGACTTCCCTAAATGGAAAAATGGAACAATGAAAGCTGTGATCACCAACATCATTAAGCCTGTGTGGAAAGCGACAAAAGCGAAATCAACACTCACTAGTCCGAAAAACTCCGCAAACAACGGCAACCACATTACAGCCAAGCTGTATAAAAATAATTTCTTTGTCATACATGCCCCCAAGCATTTAAATCGTTGGTAACCCATTGTTTCCCAACTGTTTTAATTATAGTAAAACCCCTCACTAATTACCATAAATTAGCACTAAATAAATGCAATTATATCGTTTGACTTTGGCGCGGACAAAGTGGACACAATAGGGCTCGAAAGAGGGTTGCTCTTAGCTTTCCCAAGGCGAAGCCGTCTCGGGGGAAGCGTTAAAAAGCTCTTGGCTTGGCGAAGCCAAATCCTTCTGGCCACCAGAGTTTCTGCAGTTTCCTGTGACAATGCGCCCTATCGTTGGCACTGGAAATGCGGCTGGTGGACAGTCAGCCTTGAGCGAAGCAAATTTCTTTTCCAATGGGGAGCCCTGCAAAGCCCGTGACAACCGTCTTTTGGGTTGGCGCGAGGCTTTGCACCCCATTGGCATCATCAAGCGAGGTACGAGCATATAGAGCCCTTCGTGAGGTACGAGCGTTAGGGATCTGCAAAGGTAATAGCATGGGAGGGTGGGCCTCGGAATGCGTAGGAAATGCAATGGCCTGATAACTGGAGAGTTGAACAATTCATAATCAGTGATTATAGTGCTGTATGAATTCACAGCATTGGATAAGGGAATATGAATACTCAGGAAACACCAAGTGCACAACAAATGATTATGTCTGCCGCTTCATGGGCCATTGGGGTGGTTTTAGGCTTGCCCTTACTTATTTGTGAAATATCAGGCCTTACTTTTTCACAATTAGTGGATCTTATTGGCAGCCAAATGTACTCATTGATCCCACTGGTACCCCTTTGGTTTTCGACCTTAGATCCTGTTAGAAGCATTCTTCTCGCTTTACCAACCATAGCCATGGCTGCTGCTCTCCCACTGATCAACATATTTTACGTGGATGCCATATCGCATGGTGTTGAAGTTGTTTTAATCCTGGTGTCCCTGCTTGCAACTTACTTACTTTATCGAAAGTTTGAGTAAGCCATTTAAAAAGGAGCCTTCAAGGCTCCTTTTTTGACACTAACAAGCTTGAATTATCAAGGAAAAGCCACCGGTTCTGATTGTAGGCAAAACTTAATTGCATAAAATCTTAAGCTATCTGACGGCTTACCAATTGCTACCCACTCATGATAATCAATGGTCAGTTGAACTTCTGCATGCTCCATTATGCCTTTGGCTGTCTGAACAGACATATTGTTCGAAGAAGTTTTGCCGTTACCAAGTTCAGTAATTAAGTTATCAATAGTACTTTTCCCAAAAGCTTTATCTAGCTCCTCTCTCTTGGCCTCGAACCAATGCGCGTTGTGCGACGCTGAAGCCTTAATAGTTGCAATTTGTTTCACGCTTTCACCTCTTAACTATTGTCAGATATACCCTGGACCTCGGAACTAAAGGTTCGAAATACTCTTAAGGGTCATATTTCGCACTTCATCCGGGCATAAGACTGTGAGGCGGTCACCTATATCAATAGAAGGCTTTTCCCGTGGAACTATTAAATAAACATTAAGACGCTCGTTGTATTTTCTATGCAGTTTAAGATAACACTCAACACCGTTCTTCATTACAGTGGGCTTAAATTTTGAAGCTAATTTAAAGCTAGGATTAAGCAAAAGTGAATGAATATCTTTTTTTGGATCATCTGAATATACATCGACATATTGAGTTCCTGTTGAATAATGATTAACAATTTCACCCACTAGAACAAAGGGACTCTCTGGTGGCTCACAATGCGCTTGGGCAGCGTAGTATCTAGTTATCATGATTTTTTAACTCCAACCTGTCTATTAATCGATATCAATACCGATGAAGGAATTTTGGTTAATCAAGATGTAGTAGTAGCCATTAGCGCAACCTTTGTACTCCTTACTGAAATACCCGCACATATCACCAAGGGAGGTTGTTTCGACGCTTGCGGATCCATCATAGCCTTGAAAGGAAAAACGAGAGCTGCTGTATTTCTCCATCTTAGCGACGGAGTCTTGAATCGCTTTGCCTTCGTACCCTGCTGCTTTCGCGACGGTCTCAACCGAGATAACTTGGCCATCAATACGAGTACCTGAAGTGATGTTGTTCTTGTAAGGGCAGACAAGCGGGTCTGAATAGCGACAAGTATCAATGAAGTGATTACTAAACGTCGACTTCATAGCTAGTCGATTGAATTTTGCCGTAGTCTTAATGTCGTTTTTCCAAGCGACCATTTGGCGCTGCTCGTCGGTTTCGCTCTCTAGAATACGTATAGAGACAATTTTGCGTGCTGACGTGCTGAAGTACTCACCATTCTTGCCCCGTGTGATGATTGCTAGATTGCCGTTGTAGAGAAAGAATTTTGCTTCCTTGCCGTCGCTATCTAGCGCCTTATAAGTCAGCTTGTCGGTCAACACCTGCTTCATACGAACTGCAAAAGATGTTTGGCCATCGTTATCAGGCGCAAATCTCTCTTCATCAAAAGCACGTTCATACGTTTGCGCCTTCATGAAAAAATCCCCGGTTACCCCATTTTTCTGCATGGCAAAAGTTGTTGGGTGCGAAGTCTTCATGTTATTTAACCCTGACGCGCCTAACTTAATGATCTTCAAAAGAGTGGTATCACTTGGTAGTTTTCCGGCGAGTTCAGTCAGTGTTTGACCGTTTCGTAAAGCGCTATGAATTGCTACGAACATCTTCATCGCTTCTTCATTAAGAGCACTGCTGCCAAGAGACTCGTGACACACAAACAGGCTGTAAACCATGATTTCTACGAGGCTGTGTCCGTTTACGCTGCGGTAACGCTCAGAGAAGTTGGGGTTCTGCACGATTTCAATCCCATTCAACTCATCATTATCACGCGCCACATAGCGAACGTTGGCGTCAAACGTTCTGTAGAGCGCATCATAGGCATCGACCAGTACGTCATAATCCGTCGAACCTTCAGCTTTCAGCTCTAAAAGCCAATCAATGACATCGGTTGATTCAGAGTCCGGGTCAAAGATACCGAAGCAAAGGGGATTAAATGCACGATTTTGTGGGCTCAACGACGTCATAAATAGCCATTTCAATAGACGCTCGACGTTGCCTTTTTTGATGGTCTGGTATCGGTCAAGGCTATCATTGAACTGCATCAACATAGCACTAATGGCTGTTGCATCCATGTTGTATCCACCGATATTGACAAGCCAACGGTCAAGCATGCGTTGATCGGTTGCGTGTTTAGTAATGCCGCACAGCTCCAATGCTGTACCAATCTTCTGTAAAATTCCCATGATATTGCCCCCAAGCAATTGATTAATGGTTTGGTGCCGATGTTGGCGTGTTACTTAATTCGAAAAACTAAATCCCCGTCTTGTTCAATGTTCATGACTCCCTCAAACACATTGAGCGCTTTAATCTGAGCTTTGGCCTCTTCTTTAAACCAGTTCATGCCCTCCACTTCAGATAAGCTGCCTACTCGAATGTACAGATCTGAAATGACATCCGGGTTGAGTCGTAGGTGAATAACTAAATCTACCTTTGAGGGGGAGTCAATACGCACGTAGGTGGGCTCATCCGCTTCGCCACCTTTTAGGTAGTCACTAGTGATGACTTTAAACATGTGCCTTGTACGCTCAAAGACGTCAGCTTTGTGAAGGTCAATGGCAGCTTGCTCCACATCAAAGCCTGCATTCTCCATGTATTGAAAGGCCATATTCTCAAGTTCTATCCCTTCGTCAGTGCCCTCAAAATCATCAAGCACTAGATTAGCCTTATAGACCACTGCAAACAGGGCAAGCGCATTTAAGACATGTAATTGCATTGGCATTGATCCTCTAAATTAAGTACTCGTTTCAGATAATCGTATTTTGCAGGAACAAACCGAATGGTCCCTCGCTCAACACTGTCAGCTAGTCCAGGATTAATATCTTTGGTTGACTCAGCCCAGGCCATTAGCACTTGCTTTTCAAGCTCATGAATTTGAGAAATGTACCCTTCGACAACCTCTTTAACGTCTTCAGAATTCAAAGCGCAAATATCAAGCTGTCTAAATTCAGCTTTCTTCTTCATCAAGCGAATAAAAACAGGCTTTACCGCATCAATGAAACTCGGGATTGTTCTATCTCGCATCGGTCCAATTCCTTATGCCTTCCCACTTAGATAAGTATACCACTTCCGCCATTAATTACCATAAACTAGCATCAAATAAATGCAGTTATAGTGTTTGACTTTGGCGCGGACAAAGGAGGCACAATAGGGCTCGAAAGAGGGTTGCTTTTAGCTTTCCCAAGGCGAAGCCGTCTCGGGAGAAAGCGTTGAAAAGATCTTAGCTTGGCGAAGCCAATGCCTCTTGGCCACCAGCGGTTCTGCACTTCCCCGTGACAATGCGCTTCATCGTTGGCACTGGGAATGCGGCTGGTGGACAAACAGCCTTGAGCTAACAAATTCTTTCCCAATAGGAATACTGCATAGCCGCGTGACAAGCGTCTTTTTGCTTGGCGCGAGGGTTTGCCCTATTGGCTTCATTATTGCGAGGTACGAGCATTACAGCTCTACGTGAGGTACGAGCGTTAGAGCGAGCAAAGGTAATCGTGGGCAGGGGTGGGCCTCGGCGTGCGTAGGAAATGCAATGGCCTGATAAGGGAGAGCGACTCACAGAATAACTTCTGTGAGTAAAATGGATGGTGAGTCTATAGAGAATGATCGGTGTCGGGGAACAATTTGCCGACAAGTAGTTTACCTTGACGCTCTAGCTCTACATGAATCGCATTAAATGGGGGCCTTGAAATCTTGTGGTAGGTTGGACTTGAAGAAACGCTCTTCGAAATACCAGTGATCTCTTGCATTGGTTTCTTTGGCGAAAACGCAATGTAGTTTTCACACTCAGAGAGATAGAGCTGCAAAGTAAAACCAATTCCACCATAGATTTCACTCAGAAGAATGATCGCCCGGTTGTTCAGCGTGAACACACCGCTGCGAATGGTGACTCCTGGCGGTTTGGCTTTAGGTACATACTTTTTTTCATGTGGCACAGTAACTGGGTTGAATTTCATGATCTTCCTTTTCATTTAGGCGGCTCGGCTATCTAACAAGAGCGGCAGTTGAACGGGTATTTTTTCACCTTCTACCACAATTCCACTCTTACTGGGTTTGGGAGTTAAGTTGGTTTCTTGGATCGCTCTGAATCGACATTCTTCTGGTTCGAATTTGACCAGATCATCGACCCAATATCGAAATGCTAACGGGTTGATTCGTTTCTGCACCTCAAAGAGCGCTTCACGAACAGCTCTATGACCTAACATTTGCCACATGTGCTTCACCGCTTCTTCGCAATCATCTTCATCTGGCATAGGCATCTGAAGCATCGTGTGGTCTGAAAGTAAAGCGTTATACAGGCCGTAAAACTCAATGACGGCTTCTGCATTGAGTTTGTCTATCAGCAAATCATAGAGCTCGTCTGAAACAAGGGGGGAGTGGTCAGCTTGGTAGAACTCATCTTGATAGGAATAAGCTTGATATTGCTTTGATGAAGGCATGTGTTTCTCGACATGTGCATTGGTCAGCTCAGCAGCAACAACACTCCCATATCTCTTACTTGTCTTATGGCCAAACAGCGCAGCAGTACGCGCACAATCAAGCGAGACGTCAACATCATACATTCGAGCAAGGGTCAGGCGTGGTTTAAGCTTGTAGGAATCCGTGTATTCACTCATTGCAAAGAAATGTACTTTTTGAATCAGGGCCGCATTCTTCTTCGGGTTCTTTAAGGCTAGAAGTGCATTGATATCAGCGAGCGGCAGTTCAAAATCAATGGTGCTGTTTTTGAGGCATGGGATCCCTAAGCGGACTTTTGGGCTGTAACCCAACACGGCCCATGTATCGAGTGCCTGCTTTCGGATATCGTCACAGCGATGAATAGGAACGATGACCTCTACTAAATGACTCCATTTCAAGATTCTCTTCTTGTGACGCTTCACAATGTCGATGGCATTCTGAGGGTGAAACGGGTCATCTGGAACGACGATACTGATGTTTTTGAGTTGCTTACGAGGCAAGGAATTAATGATCTTTTCATACTCATCGAATACCCACATATCATCAATTTCATGACCTTTATTCACTAACGTGATCAGCCCGTTATCGATGAATAGCTTAACGTTCTTTGTGGCTTCAATAAGGGCGGCCATTAGGTCTGTTGATTTACTTGTATTCACGCGTGCAAGCGTGGTTCCTAAGTCCTGGCCACCAGCAAGGTAACCAAGCTCAGAACGGTTCGCGATACCGCTACGAAACCAAACAGGCTCTTTGTGCGAGTCTTTCGTGGCGCTTAACAAGCATCGCTTTAGTCGTCCTTTAAGATCACCGATTCCAATCGCCTTTTCCGACATGTAGCGGTAGTCAAACTTATTGAAGAACTCACTACTACGCTTTCGCTTATCTTTCTCAGTTTTGGCACCTCCTTGAATAATCGCCTCAAACGCCGCCAAGTAATCGTTAAACAAACAGACATATATGTCTCGGTCATCGTTATAGAACGGCTTCAATGCCTGATTAAACGCACGACGATGGCGGTCAGCGTATGCCTGCATGTCTGCTTGGCATTTACGTGAGTGCATTTTTCTATCATACGGCTCAATTACCTTATCCGCATGAACAAGCCCAAGTTCCGCGCTTAAGATGAAGATCTCAAACACCTGAGTCGGTGATTCATGATTCGCTCTGAGAAGCTTAAACAGCTCGCCTTCGTACATATCAAATGCACGGCAAGCATGAGCTTTCTTCGACCCCGAACACGGGATGATAAGTAATGGTTTCTTAATCAACATACTTTATTGCCCCCAAGCATATGTCTTGTATTAAATTTCGCCCTGTACCAAAGCGATTTGATAGTTCCCTTCCAAATGGTCATCCTCATTGATGACCGCCATCTGATGGTCAATTAGGTTTTCTAACTCTTGTTCCGTCAGCCCACCGACGTATTTCGCCTTTTCGGTTTGATCTGCATGAGCAAGCTGAGTTGGCAACAATGGGCATTCGGTAAAGTCCATCCGGGCAGTCAAATACAGAGCCATCGCCACCAGTGCAGCACGCTTGGTTTCAAAGATTTTCATGACTTGAGCGTCATCAATGTCGGTGTGGTAATCTCGGATATAGAACTTCAATTCCCAACAGATAGGATTGTTTACTGTCAAGAGCAGCTGAACGCTGCGACGAAAAGCGACCGTTTGTTTTTTTTCTGGAATGATCAGTTCCCCATAAAGCTCTTCATCGATATCTTCCCAACCATAGGGATCGTAATGGCTCCAAACACTGGAGCTAATGTCAGGTAAGTCGGTGCAAGGTTCAACGGACAGCATTGGCATGTGGTATTTGCTACTGAGTAGATCTCCATCAGCTTCCGGTTTGCTAATCCCCACAATATTGCCCCCACAATGACGCGCAACAATAGAGCCAATGTCATCCATGAATGACATGAACTTTTCCTCTGTTTCAAGCTCACCAAACAGCTCTGGATTAATCAGTAACCCAGCAACAATTTCAGCCAGCTCGTATGGGTAAATTTTCTTTGTCATAACAACCCCTTATCAACTAAACCTGAACCATAAATATAGCAGAAATTGCAATTATTTACCATAAACTAGCACCTCACAGGTGTAATTATAGTTGTTGAATTTGGCGCGGACAAAGGAGGCACAATAGGGCTCGAAAGAGGGGAGCTCTTAGCTTTCCCAAGGCGAAGCCGTCTCGTGGGAATGCGTTAAAAAGCTCTTAGCTTGGCGAAGCCAAATCCTTTTGGCCCCCAGCGACTCTGCACTTCCCTGTGACAATGCGCTCCACCGTTGGCACTGGGAATGCGGGTGGTGGCCAAACAGCCTTGAGCTAACAAACTCTTCTCCAATAGGAGTGCTGCATAGCCGCGTGACAAGCGTCTTTTTGCTTGGCGCGGGGGTTTGCCCTATTGGTTTCATTATTGCGAGGTACGAGCACATCAGCTCTACGTGAGGCACGAACGGTAGAGCGAGCAAAGGTAATCGTGGGCAGGGGTGGGCCTCGGCGTGCGTAGGAAATGCAATGGCCTGATAAGGGAGAGCATCTCAACAGGGTAAACACCTGTTGAGAATCAGTTTAAGAGAAAGGCTTTATATTTAAACGCTCTTTCTCGTCAAATGGTAAGTGTGTGTATTGTGTTAGATCGTATTGACGCATTACTGAATGACCGTCAAATCGGTCAACCAGCACAACTCCATCGACTAAGCGGCTTCTATCTTCAAAGTACGCCAACTTTTGCTCGCCGACTTGTCCAATTAGGCTTACTTTGATCTCTTGCTCGCCATTGTACGTTCGACCTGTTTTATGAGTGAGTGTTTCTGTCACTTCAGCGACCAAATCATCTGCTGTAAACTTTACCATTTCCTGTTCCCCTTCCCTTTGTTTAACTCCGTCCATCATAGCAGAAACAGACATTTATTACCATAAATTAGCACCAAACAAACACAAGTATAGTTGTTGACTGTGGCACGGACAAAGGCGACACAATAGGGCTCAAAAGAGGGTCGCTCTTAGCTCCCCCAGGCGAAGCCGTCGGGGGGAAGCGTTGAAACGCCTTTAGCTTGGCGAAGCCAAATCCTTCTGGCCACCAACGGCTCTGCACTTCCCTGTGACAATGCGCTTCATCGTTGGCACTGGGAGTGCTGCAGGTGGACAAACAGCCTTGAGCTAACAAATTCTTTTCCAATAGGATCACTGCATAGCCGCGTGACAAGCGTCTTTTTGCTTGGCGCGTGGGTTTGCCCTATTGGCTTCATTATTGCGAGGTACGAGCACCACAGCTCTACGTGAGGCACGAACATTAGAGCGAGCAAAGGTAATCGTGGGCAGGGGTGGGCCTCGGCGTGCGTAGGAAATGCAATGGCCTGATAAGGGAGAGTCGTTTAAGAGCTGGTAAACAGCCCTTAAACGATAAATAAGTAATTAAATCGTAGTGCCGGTTTCCTGTTTAACAACTTGCCCAAGAGTGATCCCGTCATCAAGTTCAGGACACTGGCTGTCGAAAATCTTCGCCAGCTCTGAGTTAACACTAAGTACGATCGATAATTCGCGAGATTGAGTTAGGTTGACACCGATAAGCTGTGACTGAGCATCAAAAAGCTCGATAACACCAGACTTAGACACCGCGATACATTCATAACGCTGCTCCCAGTCGAGCTCGGCACCAAATAGCGTCCCTGCTTTGATTTTTCCCTCAATGTTAAGGAACTCCAAAGCTAATTTAAATTCGGGGCTATCCGCTAAACGCTTTGCTTCCATATTAGATTTTTTACACTTTGCTGGACCACATAAGAAGACAGGCACATTACCGCAAAACACCGCGCTGTGGTGACCGTTTATCATCTCCATCGAAGGTGCATAAGACGACGGGCGAATTGTTGAATTTTTAAGATGTTCAGTTAACATTGATTTTGCTGTTGTCATGTCATGTTCCTTATGCAGCAATGCTGTAGTTCGTATTGATGTTTTGCGCAAAGTAATGATTGAGGCACTTCCCAATCCACTCGCCCACCCAAGAAAACGCGGTATAGATGACCGATTGCCCTAGCCCCTCGTGCGCCAATGTCTTGTTGCACCCTTCTACAAATCGTTCAGGGATCTGCTTAACTCTTGCGTGCTCTTTAGTAGTAAAGAGACGCACTAACTTTGAGTTCAGCGCATTTTTTAAGTAGGGCTCAGAGCCGCGAGCCCGCGCATAGCCCTTACCAATTACGCCGACTTTTTGTGCCATTTCATCCAACCACTGAAGGCGGAAACCCTTGCCTGCTTCGATGTCTCTTTTTTCCTTCTCGACTAAGTGCGTATAAGGCTTATAGCTAGGATCATCGAGTGGAACTGGCTCTAGAATGTCTTTTAAATGACGACCTTCGTAAGTGAGTTCATAATCATTCGGTTGGTGTTCATCAGGGGTGATGTCCATCGATTCGCAAAACCCAATGCAGCACAGGCGCTTACGGTGTTCCAGAGCTCCAAAATCTTGCCCTTTTAGGCTCGTCAACACCACCTGATAGCCAAAGACATGCTGTAACGTATCTTTGATCACTGCGTATGACATCGTGTTTTTGTAGGGTTCAACGTTTTCAAACTGTGTGATTAAGCAGTTGGTGACGTTCTGCCAGTTAAGCCAATCTAGAAAACAGGCCCCAGTGACGGTATGCATTTCTGCGGACTTGTTACCGTTCTTACTAACGCCCGAAATCGAACTTCCCTCACAAGGGATACCTGCTGTGTTGATTGTGCTACGGATTGCCCCGTTTGACATGTCCACGTTTTGAATCGGCATACAGATAGCGAACTGCTCTTCTTTATGACTCGTTTCCCAAATTGGATTGTTCGCGAGGCTAACATTGAAATACTTTTCGTTGATTTCCACAGCGACTTTGTGGAACGGGTGAAGGTTGGCTCGCTTCAGCCCTTGCGAAATACTTGCACACAGCACACCGAAGCCATGGAAGACGCCGGTTACATACACAGGTTTATTTTGTTTGTGCTCTTTAAGGACTCTCTCTGAACGCTCTTTGATGGCTCTTTCCTTCCAATTGGACACGACATCAACAACATTGTAGAAAACGTTATTGCCTTGAGTCGAAACATGTAAACCAATGTCTTTGCTGATGCCACGGGAGATAAAGGCTTTGTGCTCATCATCGTGTAGGTAACCCATGTTCTCAAAGCTCAAGCGCAGTGCCGCAAGTAACGACTCATTGATCTTCGCCTGAGATAGGTCGATGATGGCTGGTCGAGTGGTTTTGCATGCAGCAAATCCAAGGTAATAGTCATAATTTGCTTCGATGGAGCCAGAGAGTTTGACAACCTCCGCCTTTGGAGCTGATTTCTGAAGTCCAAAAAGTGCAACAGGATCTGAGCAGTCTATCCCTTTAGATAGGTGTACGTGCTTAGCGTCAAAATCATAGTGCAATTGAGTAAGAGGCTGTTTTGATTCGACGCATTGCAAGAGTCGGTTTTCACGCTCTTCTATCTCTGCCTCGGTGTGCATTTCCATGATAAGGATCTCACCATCTCGGACATACGCTTTTGCGCGATCGCCGAATACCGCAAGGTCATCGTGTTTAAGGTCGATAACGGGTCTTAAGTTACCGTTTCTTTTGCCGTTTGTAACAGTTCGACCACCGAGCTTGTCTAAAACAAGCTTGATCTGTTTCTTCGCCGTATCAGACTGTAAGCTAAAAGACGCCCCACCGACGAAGCCAGCATTTTTTAAATACTGACCGTCAAAATACACTCTCAACTTATTGCGATGCATCGACACCGCCTTTTCTAAAACCTTAATCATAATCGCCCCCAAGCAATTGAATACTAACAACCTATGTATAATTATAAGCCTTTAAGCAATAAAATACCATAAACTAGCAACTGAAATATCTAAATAAATTCATTGACTTAGCGCCGCACAAAGGAGGCACAATAGGGCTCAAAGAGGGTGCTCTTAGCTTGCCCAGGCGAAGCCGTTTTGGCAAGCGTTGAAACGCTTTTCACCGAGGCGCAGCCGAGCTCATTACTATGGCCACCAGCAGCTCTGCAGTTTCCTGTGACAATGCGCTTCACCGTTGGCACTGGAAATGCGCTGGTGGACAAACAGCCTTGAGCTAATAGATTCTTTTCCAATGGGAAGCTCTGCAAAGCCCGTGACAACCGTGTCTTTGGTTGGCGCGAGGCTTTGCACCCCATTGGCATCATCAAGCGAGGTACGAGCATATAGAGCCCTTCGTGAGGTGCGAGCGTTAGGGATCTGCAAAGGTGATAGCATGGGAGGGTGGGCCTCGGAATGCGTAGGAAATGCAATGGCCTGATAACTGGAGAGAAAAACGGCGAAGCTTAACAAGCTCCGCCGTGAGTTGAGGCTCTGTCATTTAAGTTGAGCTGACACTCTTGTTTGTATCACGCCTGCCCGAGAATCCCATTACAAGGTAAAAAACCAACACAAACAACGAGATCATTTCATTACCGAACGTGTATTGTGCAAACTCACCTCTCGTGTGTGTTGCCATAATAGCAAATGGTATTCCAAAACCACCCAAAACAATATACGCCGACACCAATAATGGCTTTTCACATTTGTACCCATAATGGTGTCTAATAATCAGCATTAAAGAGCTCATAGCCACACCAACTACAACGGCCACAAAATATATCGGAGCTCGAAATTCAGTGACAAAGTCGTGAAGCTCACCTGAAAGTAAACTAGTACTGGCAGTAATGAATAATGCATAAATAAATATCATGTTCCCTCTCTTATGTCTGAATAGACCGATTCGCATATAACGTAAGTGTTCTGGTGGCTCTCCCTTAACAGCCACCAGCCTAATTAGTGATCAATGAACAGGTTGATTGACTGGTGATTCTTTGTGATCAAGTAAAAGAGGTGCTGGAGCGACCTTCTCAATTTCGCTATTAGTGATAAACACCATTGCTGGTAGCCATTCACCAGCCCCGTTGCCATCCCAGACAGACCCTTTATCAAGCAGGACCGAAACTTGCGACCCTAGGCCGAGCTGCTTCATTTTTTGTTTCGCGGCAGTAACTGCGCCTTTTGAAACCGGTTCAGGGTTCTCCAGGGTTAGAATGTCAGAGAACTCATCTCGATAAGCATTGATGATTCTGTCGCACGCTGATTCCACACCAAGAGTGATAAAGTCGATGCAAAGACCGCCTTCAGAGAATTGAAGCTCAATCACTGACTCTCCATTGTTCCCCTTGGTTGCACTGTAACGCTCAGAGAGGTTGAGCCCTTCCATTGCAACCGCATTAATTTCAGTTGGACGGTACACAACAACGTATCGGAAAGTCTTTGGGTTGTAGCGGATTGAAGAAATGGAATCAATAAATGAGTTACCTGTGGGCTTCATTTTGTGCGTCTTAGAATAGACTTTGATTTCATGCGAAATAGGACGTTGTAATTCATGAAGTGCTTTTTCGAAATGTTCGATGTTGGCATTGTTCATTAATGTCAAAATGGTGTGGAACTCAAAAGTCGCCTCTTCTATGGATTTCTGAATTCCAGCAAAGTGCTCTTGCTCCTTTGCATAGTGCTCCAATGCAAACTCACGGGCTTGACCAACAAGCGTATTAAATATCGCAGCTGGCTCACGATTCAAACTTACCGATGTTTTGAACGACGCCATCTCAGGTAACCCACGATTGTGGCTCAAATGGTAGTACTCTTTCGAAGTAGAAACCGAAAGAGTGATTTTCGATTGGGTTGATTCAGAATACATCACATCGATCTTCGCCCCTTCTGCAAAGACAACAGTAAACAGGATGTTTCCATTCAGTGCTCGTGATTCTGTGCACAACGTAAGCCCAAAACAATTGAAGACAGATTTAACGTATTCTGCCTTTTCTTCAAACGTTCTCATCGCCTCAAAGTGACGTTTAAAGTCTGCCTTTTCCGGTATATCCACGATATTCAGTGTGCGACTTACTTCTTGATTTAAAGCCGACTTTTGTTGAGTGGTTAATTTCATGTTTGCCCCCAAGCAAATAATGAGTGTGTGTTTAATCTGTTACTAGATTCGAGATACAAGCATAACACACACCCAAAGAAATTACCATAAACTAGCATCTATCTTTATATTTCCTTGCTATTGTTTATAAATGAATAATCTAATATATTAACATTTCACACCAACTAGATTTAGGGAACGATATGTTAAATAAGCAAAACACTGAAGTGTCAAAGATTAAATACGGCCTCTGGTCTATGCGAATCGTATTTATTGTGCCTGTTCTCGTTTGTTTTTCCGCGTGGGCTGTGCTGCAAATTTGGAGTGGGCTGGTAGCGCATGAAGTTGAATTGTTGATTGGTCAAGATCAAGTGCTCCTCCAGAAATTTTCCGAATACGGCTTCCCTTACTCTTTGGCTGATTTAGATAGGCTCATTGTGCTAGGTCATAATGTATCCATGATTGAAGCGGAGGCTTCAATGACTGATGCCCAATTGGCGAAATTGGCTCACAATTTAGCAACAGAGCAAAATGCGCTGATGTCTCTATTGAGCGAGTCTGTAGACCATTACAACTTGATGATTCGCTCGGGCATATGGATCATTTTGATATCAGCTTTATGCATTATGTTCAGAGGATTATCCAAGAAATACAGTTTTCGTAGATTGGGAGAAATTGCGGAAAGTCCGGTCGCCGTTTTCACCATTTTGTTCGTGATCGAGCGGCTGATTACATTACATAACCTTTCACTCGTAGTTTAATGGTAAATCCCAACAAGTAAGACGGCGTTTGTCTGACTTGTTGGGATTTGACTAAGCGCAGCGCAGTAGACGTTTACTAATTAGAACTCAGATTCTGGTAATCGCTCAAACATCGCACTAAACCCCATCAAGCTAAACTCTTCAACGTAACTTTGTTGATTAGACACATACCCGACACTGAACGCCTTTCCAGCCTTAAATTTCGCGATTAACGGTTCAATCTGGTGCTTAGCAGTAATTTTCACCACGTTGGAGTTTTCTTCCAATCCAAACCAAAGAACTGGTTTATATTCTTGACCGTCGAAACTATGCCAAATAGGGAGTCGGCCAAACCTCAATTGTTTATCGCTAAATGGATCCGGTTGGTTCTGAGCCAAAGTATGGGTAGGTGGCAGCATTAGCTTCACACGGTCCCCATAAACCCCCTTGAGCACAAATAGAACTGCACCCCCTTTACTTTTCAGCTTCAAAGAAGGCAGTGATACATACGTCCCATGCAGGCTATTTTTCCAAATCGTTTCGGAGATGCTGATTTGAGAAGTGTTATTAGAGCCATTCGCGTGGGCTGGGGAAATTGAGAGCCCAAGGCTCAGTGCAGCAAAAATCAAAGGGGTGATAAAGCGTTTCATCAAAGTCACCTAACTCGTAAGTCCATTTGTTAGAGGCGGGTTTTATTGTCTTAGGGGAGGAAGGGTAGAGCCCGATCTCGGAAACGGGCTCTACGTTAGTCTATTCGGCCAAGGCAGACCAAATAGCCAGGCTACCTGAATGTACGGCAGGCACCCCCGCCCAATTATAAGTCTGAGCAAACTTGCTACGTTCTAGAAAATTACAACAGCAGCGTTTAACGTCCGTTGGGTTCTCAAGCCAAGCAGACTCGCCATTCTTGTGCTTCGATAGCACGGCGAACAACCTAAGAAGAAAACACCTTAAGGTGGGTAACTAATCCACCAGCATCAACTTATTGAAGTTGCTAATAGATGGTATCGCGACAAAGAAAAATGTCAATGAATGGGGTGCGGGATAGTGAGTTGAGGAAGGGTAGAGCCTGATCTTGAAATGCAGGCTCTACGTTAGTCTATTCGGCTTAGGACGACCAAATTAATCTGTTATTTTTCATGTCAGAGCTCCACTTAGAATTTCTTAACTCTTATAGTTTTGGAAAACGCAGTTGATTCAGGTCACCAACGTTGACCTGCGTAGTTCCAGACACAGCGCGAATAACGGCTTGAGCTTCTTCTGAGCGCATAAACTCTATGAGCTTGATACCTTCTTCCTTTGAAAGTGCTTTCCAGTCTCTATGAAGCACCTGAACGTGATTATCGACGGCTACTACATCCTGCTTAACCGTCTCACGACTCAGGAAAGCTGGGAGCAACCTCTGGGGAGCTACGCCCTGATTCGCGGTGATGCGCTTAAGTACGACATAACCACCTTCTTCGGGTAAAGACAGTAGCTGTCGCTTTGATACCGGTACCGTTCTTGGCTTGGCATGTTCCGCCCAAGTCCACTCCCCTTCCTTGCTGAAATCTTTTGAATAAATCGCGGTAGCTTCGAACTCTCCATGTAACCGATTGAGCTCTAGCTTACCTGTAGAAAGCGTGAGCCCCATTGAATCAAGCGTTCGTTCGCGACGGCGGTTACGTACGATCAGTTCGACGTCCTGAGCGCACCTCGGGAAACACCAACTGTCCTCTGATAAGATCTCACTCGATGGAAGTATTAAATCAAATTCCGGTTTTGAGTCAGGGTCTTCGGCCACCGTTACCCTTACGCGTGAGCTCTGGCTAGCCTTCTTGAAGTAAAACAACCCCGTCTCTTGAAGAACATTCTTAAAGCAGCTGCGATCCCTGTACAAAACGGCATGTTCAAGACTCATGTTTTGAATTAGCCATTGACGAAATGATCGAAAATATTGACCACTACAAAAGCTACGCGGAAGCACCACAAGAAGGTGCCCGTCTTCTTGCAACCACTGGCTAGCCAGCACAACGAACGCAGCATATTGATTGGGCACTTTGACGTTGAATTGAGAAAGTGTCATCGCAAGCTCAGATTTGCTCGATAGCTTCTGGTAAGGCGGGTTTGAGACAACAAACTTGGGCCTCTCGTCTACTCCAGGCCATTCTCCGGTAGTCATGAGCTGTTCAACATTAGCCGTAAAGTCCCCTAACCAATGGCTCTTAACTGGGTGTTGAGCTTGCTCGCGAAAAAATGCCCAGGCTGATTGATAGTCTTCCTTAAGCCTTTCATCAATTTCAAAACCAAGTACTTCAATTGGACTAGGAGCTTGCTGATAACAATGAGCGGCTAGACAGGAGGATAAGATACCCAGACCTGCCCCAGGGTCCCCAATCACTTTCTCATTGGTAGGAATAGCAGTGTCAGGAATAAGACCGACAAGTTGCTTCGCGAGCATGCTGGGTGTGAACACTTGCCCTAAAGCCTTCTTTTTCGCACTGCTAGTCTGAGAGGCCCAATGAGAATTGCGACGGCTAATTTGCTCGATCACCGAATCAAAACCATCGGCTGGTGGCGTTGCAAAATCCAGTTCGTAGTTCAGCATACTTCAACTCCCTCCATTGTTTATTGGCTTAAACCCATCCTGGCTTCATTCCTTCCCACACTATGGTTGAACCTGTTTCGTTCGCGACCTCCACAGCAATTTCGTGTGCATCTACTGCGCTTAAGCAATCACTGACATCGTCAAAACCGTAGTCTTCAGCGGAGCCTTCGAAATGGAGTGAATACAATTCGGAGTTACCGTCCATTTCATGGATGATGACCTTACCTTTTTCATTTTCGGTACCAGTCTGCTTTGCTCGTAACAGAGTGATTTGATCATCCCATGGAAGCGGCTTTTCAGCTTTGGCAGCACTAAGAAATGTTTCTAGACGGCCTTCACTTTTCGCGGTCAACAAATCGTCTAGTCGCACTGTGTCTTCCTCACCGTTTTCAAAGCTCTTCACTGTAAACTGACCATCGGGATCAACACGGCCAAATTCGCTACCTTGGCGGATAAATGCCGTCGCGTCCCATCGCTTATCATATGGAACAACAGCTTCAGCGAGTGCTTGCTCTATTTCGATATTGGCTTCGCTGCATTCATAAAACGTCAAGTCGACAAAACGGATACCGCTCACTTCCTGTTTAGCCTTCTCGTTATACTCAAAAAGCGTTGAGTGAGTTTCAAAGTCACTTTCTAAGATACGTAGTGTTACGCTTGTTCTATCTGACATATTAAGCCCCCCCTTCCTTTTGCAATTTGAATGCATTAATGCACTCACCAATCCATGCATTGGTACAGATATGCTTAATCTCGGTTGCAGTAATGAACACCGCAGACCCTCCAAAGGCATCAGGCTCATCCGAAGAGCAGGTATGCGCCACATCAAGATACACGTAGTCTTCAATAGAGAAATGTTTTAGCAGGATTTGAATAAAGGCAGCAGCAACGTCGATATCTATGTATTCGTCGCTCGAAATAAGCAGTCCATCTACCGCAAGATTCAGTAAAAAGTAACTAGTCACTTCACCTGGCGCGTATCTGTCCGCGTCATTAAGCAATACCAGTGTCGAGGCATAATCGAAAACCTCTTTACTGTATGAACAATCGTTCTCTTCAAATGGCTTTTTGAAGTCAAGTGACTCCAGTTTCATGCAGTTGTAAATATCTAAAGCTAGTTGGCTTTGCTCGCAATCTAGCTTCAAGTGTTGTGCTGTTTTAGTGTAGTAATTAGCCATGTTCACCTCTGTAATAGTGGTTATCTTTCATACATTAAGTATAGCGACAAACCCAATTAATTACCATAAACTAGCACTAAATATTTATATTTATATCTGTTGACAATGCGCGGGACAAAGCCATCAAAATATGCCCTTAAAAAGGGGGGGGTTAGCTTTTTCTCGGCGAAGCCGTAAAGGAAAAGCGTTGAGAATGCTCTTGTGGCGGCCACCAGCAATACTGCCACTAAGATATCAATGCGCTTCATCGTTGGTAGCTTATTGGCAGCTGGTGGACAACATCATTATTGCGTGATGCACAGGATTAATTGAATTGCCAGTTATCACTTTTGTTTTGTCGAACGTAAAGTCTTTTGCATTAAGCGCTTTCAGCCTTTCTTCATCCACTGTTCTAAACGTCAATGCTTGATATAGCTCATGAGTAGTCTCAAGTATTGAAGTCTATCATTAGCATTTTAAGACTCACACATTAAACGTTTAAACATACTTCAATAAAAAACAAAAAACACCCCAAAACATACCATAAACTAGCATTAATTTGAACAAATTGCGTGCGCGTGTATAATGAACTCTGTAGTATATGAGGGATGTTTTATGACAGATGCACAAATTTTAGCTCGATATGAGCGAACTCAAAAAATGCACATAAATCGCCTAGTAATCGCCTTAGCTGATCGTGAGTTTTTTGGTACATCAGCAATCCAACGAGTATGCAGAATTGGCTACAATAATGCCCTTCATATCGCTGAGCGTGCTGTTAATGAAGGTCTACTTCATCGAGTACTAGATTATCAGTTCGCAATCACTGATGAAGGAAAAGAAATACAACTCAGAATCAGTAACCTATTAGAGGAAATAACGTGACTGAATATGAAGAAAAAATGCTTGAAGAAAGCAAAAAACAGAGCGAACACTTGGAGACAATTAAATACCTCGTCGGTGGTCTATGGGTATTTGTGATAGCAGTATCTGTTACCGTTTTATTCGTGGTCTAGAAAGTCTGACCTTACATAAGGTCAACGCATCAATCGAAACGCATCGGGATCTAAGCAGAGTCCTTGTTAGTACCGGAATAAGAGAAGGAATGAAATTAAGTGTCAAAGCCAAAAATGCTAACTGTTTCGCTCTTAGTATTGCTGACAAGCCACGGCCTTACTTTTTGGGCTGGCCAATACTCAAATAGACCGGCAACTGACAACGTCTCTCTTCAATTTGAAAGTTTAAAGCCAAGCAAGAATCAGGCGGACAATGCCTGTTACCTATCATATATGCGCGAAGCAGAGAATGTTCCAAACAAAAGCATTCAACTTGTCGATGTAAAAGGCAAGTGGGTTGATGTGAGTTCTTCTTTCTTATGCGCGATTAAAGGATGGCATCAATTGAAGCATGATAGCGGTTTGATAGAGCAAACTTCTGAAGAGACATTTTTTGTTCTAAAAGAAGAGTTTGTAATCAAACCTATTTCTGAAGCAGAGTTTAAAAAAATGTATGCTCAATAATTTCAAAATCATCAATTCAAGAATTTCTTTTGAAGGGGGCAGCAGCCCCTATCCTAGTTAACACCCCGAGCTGCCCCTCTCCACTTAGAATTGACTTGACGGCAAAGTCATTGGGCTAGCCGTAACTTTAGCCTCCCCCGTTTGCATTTTCTTAAATAGACGTAGCCAATACTCCATATCTTGCTCTCCCATGACAACAAACACAGTAGGCACCTCTAACGAATTCAATTTAATGCTCAATCCTGTGCGCTCAGCTGCCATGCTATCCCTGCGAGCATTCTCTACGCCCGTGGCATAAAATTGTGACGTATCCCTGGAGTGCATGTGCAGGGGCTCGTATATTGGAGTTGATATTTCGTCTATATCTTTGAAATCGAATACGTACGGTGAGAAGGTGTGCTGACGATTTACTGCAATGCGTTGAGAAGCAATATCGACCGCAATAGCCGATCCTTTGTTCCAGTACCAATAATCCACCTTGCCGAGCTCTCTATTCAGGCCATCAAACTTTTCTTTAATATCCTTCTTGGCACGCACATAGAGGAAATGGACAAAGAAATATGAAAAACCTGATGCCATGAGAATGGTAAGTAGGTAAAAGAAAAGGCCATGAAGACCAAATGAACTTGTCATAGTCAATGATGCGATAGCGGAAATGATGAGTATTGGTATTATTCGGTAACTGCACACGAACCAAATAAACAGTTCTTTCTTCGATGGGTTATTCATGTCGATCCCTCGTCTACAATCGAAATTTACGCTGTACTTCTTCTCAGGGTACTGGAATGTACCTGAAAGAGCTTAAGCCATGATTTTTGGCAAATTGCTTTGCTGCATGCTTATTAGTGAATGGGTAAACCCCTACACTCTTTAGAGTCTCAAGTGCCTCGTTGACTGATGCTACGAGCCAAACATTATCAACAACAGGAGCTGTTCCTCTGATCTCCGTGTGAGTTACATGACCATGTTCATCAACGGAAGAAACAACTATTCTCTTAACATAATTCAGCTCAACCGCAATAACCGTTGCATCCGGTTTATCAGAACTTGGGTTCAGCGTGGCTGGTGGTAAGAAGATAACGCATAGATCCTTAACTTATTTAGTAAAACAACCAATAACAACTGAAAATACAGTGCTCTATGGTTAAACAGTAAACCAAAAGTAACACACATTATCTTTGAGGGACGGGATGGTTACGTTGATATGAGATATTGATAGTGAAGCGGAAAGCATTGCGGCCCTTATGAAGGTGGGCCGCAGACTTCGTCCCAGAAGAATGGCAATCCAAACTGATCTACGCGTTCCGGGACAATATAGTTAGGTGCGGAGAATTGCACTTTTACAAGGTGACAAGGCCGCCGAGAAACATCATTAGGCATCCGGCAATTAGGAATGCACTTCTTAAGGTAATTTCTCCTAATATTGGATGGATCAGTTTTCTATTTTGCTCATCAAGTAAAAAGCTGGCTGCTACCAGCATTGACCCCAATATAAGAGCTGCGAAGCCGGTAAAAGTTTGTAGAATAAGTAGTGACTCTTCATTTTTCATAATACCTGAATCCTTAAATTTGGCCAATTCTAGGTTATTGGTGGCCATTTGGTCATTGTTGTTGTCTTAAAATTCTGTGTTCAGAACGTTTTTACTAACTAACAATGAAGCGGTCAGCTTTACTGACAACAACAGGAACTCCGGCGAAACTATCAGTCTGAGTAACCCCTTTTCGTTCACATTCTTTGAGAAACTCTTGGTGAATAAATACTGGAACTTCAATTTTTTGGGGACTGTTATTAGTCCGAAGATTGAAATAGAAAAGCTCTTTTTCAAATAGCGAAGTAACACCGTTTTCAAGAGTTGGTGCATTGTTTAGTAACCAGTAAGCGAGCAATTTCTTAAACATGATTCACTTCCCCTTACGAGTGTCCATTATGTGTTTTTGCGATTTCGCTCTCGAACCCAGCAATGCTTGAAAAGTCATCGATCGCACTGTCTAACTTCTCTTGGGAGCCGTAGAATAATTTGTAGCTGCCTTCAGGTGTATGGAGCTTGATATACCATAAGTATTGATCGAGAGAGCCGTAAGAGATTTGATTTATCGATGAAGGTTCAATAAATACGCCCAACGATTCTAAATGCAACATAGGCTTTTCAGTCGTTGGTAATTGGTATGTGTATCCAACCCCGCTCGTTGCTTCTGCATACTCATTTGAACATAAGCTATAAAACTTCTTGCCTGGTTCATTACCTAAAACATTGTCGACCGCAGTTTCAAGAGCTCTATCTATTCTAGAATCACAATAGTTAAGACGTTTTAGCTCCAGTTCTTTTCTGCATTGCTTAAACTCGTATCCCGTCTTATGGGTAAAATCGAGAACGTCATAAGCGACTTCACCTAGTGATGAACTTATTAGTGACCCTGTTCTTATTTCGTGGATATCCAATAAAGAAACAAGCTCTTCGCAATTGATTTCAATTCCCGCATCATCATTGCTCTTAACCTCTTCAAACACTTTAAATTTGTCGGTTGAGTCAGAACAACCAGACACTAACAAAGCAAAAGTGCAAAGTATCAACGTTGTTTCATTCGAATATTTGTTCATGGATTTAGCCCTTCAATTCAACTAACTATAATTCACACTCTATTGATTGATCAGTGACCTTTGCGCACTGATCATTAGCCAAGAACTTATATAGTTCCTCGGAGGACATTTGATCGATATCACCAAGTGTTAAAACGAAGGTGTTTTCTTCTTTATCCTGGAATATTAAGAAACAAGCCCCAAAGCCTAAAACAACCGCTAAAGTATGTGTAATTATCTTCTTCATCATCAAGACCCTCAGTAATAATCACTCAAATATAAGTCAAACCCAAATTAAAAACAACATGCCCGTTATACATAATCAACAGGGAATCATTTCAGGAAAGAGCTGCTGGTACAGTATTAAGTTGGTAAAAAAAGGTGTTTGCTTGGTTCAATACCTATTGCATCGATTTTTTAGTACTTGGGTGGAAGGGAAAGAGAACAGCACATTAGCAAAGACCACACCAATATACTGATTTATAGGAGCATAAGAGCCGCTAATTGACCATCAACTAGCGACTCAACACTTTAACCATACGTTTCGGCAATGGACGCACCGAGTTCGTCATACTTACGGTCCATCCAATTAACAACACCATTCTTACGATAGTTCTTAACAACATCCATGAATTCTTGAAGACTAAGCTTGATACCCAGTTGCTCATGAAGATAGTCTTTAAACTCAAAGAATCGTTCACGATCAACTTCCATCTCACCATACGTAATAAACTTGAGCTCAGAGCGAACGACTAGCAATGAGGCCAAAGCCGTATCGTAATCGACATTTGTCATTACTTCGAAGATCTGCGCCAAACGCTCAATATGTGTATCACTGTCATAAGCACATAAATGGTACTGCCCTTCATTGATTATGAATTTCTTATAGATAGGAGAGCGTACCGTCGAATCAGTCATGAATTCATTCTTAAGTCTGCTTAGGAAAAGTTTGACCTGATTCTCTTTCTTAATTTCCTCTACGTTTTTGGGTTCGACGTGTAAAGGGTTAGGAAGCGTCGGTGCATTATTAAAGCCAGGCTCGGAATTATACGTAGCCCCGGAGCGAGTGATCATCTCTTCCTCATCGGCAACAACGTAGATCAAGTCTTCCCCATCTGGATTGGTGCTAAAACGTAGATAGTAACCACACAAGTTATAATCATAATCCAAGTACTCAACGAGCGTATCTGACTTTGATAAGCGATAGTTTTTGTCGAGATCTTTAACCAACTCTTTTTTTAGCTGAAGTGGTGTACCGATGTAATGCATAGCGTCCTTCACTGACTCTAAGAGCAAACTTTCCTTGTATACTCTTTGCTTCCTGAACGTTAGGTAAAGCAAGAAAGTCAAAGCGTTGCCGAGTGCAACCTTGGACGGAATACCAAAGAGATACTTAAAGTCAGGGATGGTTTTCGCAATTGCATCATTGAGCTGGATAAAGAACAAACAAGGGACAGTTGTTACTTTACCTTCATCATCAAATTTTGGCGCTACAGTGCTATTTGACTCAAGACCAACAAAATACTGAAAATCTTTCTGGTTAAAGATTGTTGTCTTCTCGTCAAAATAGGTCCCAATCAGATCTGTTTTGTTGTAGATAGTGTCTCTGAGCGCAAGAATGCTGCGGTATACGCGTGCGCGAACGGGCCCATTATCTTTTATGCCAAGAACGAAAAGGATATCAACCATAGTGATTGGTACCGCTTTTTCTTGGAACGCGACTTCATACTGACCTGTATTGAGCATTTTTGCATTGAAAGCAATCGCAAGATTCAGAATAGCGGCAAGGACCTGAAAAGAGAATTGAGTAGCAACTTGTCGGTGTGCTCGTGCTTCCAACATATATTTTGCGACGACTTTAACCCCGCGCTTTTGAGTAAATTCTTGCTGACTAAAATCTTTTCCTGTAATGCGTTTTGGAGCAAGCGATATTAACTCAGCTGGGATCAAGTCCTCATGAAAGTACAGAGAAGTAAAGTTGCCAGTTTCTTTGTCTTTACCTGGCAGGTAACGCTTAGCGTCTACATCATCCGAAGTTAGTGAATTCTGGCCAAGTAACGTTTTTACACTCGTGCGAGTGTCTGCGTTGTTACCTCTGGTCTCTTCATGGGTAAGTTTATTATTATTCGAGGTTTGTGTGATTTCAGATACTGTGCTGAACCTGTAGACTGTTATGTTTTTGTCCACTTCTCCACGAAAGGTAGCAATGACAGGCTTAAGGATACCGGCTTTGACTAATGCAGAGATGTAACCGCGAATACTGGCTTTAGGAATCTTGTGAAGCGAATGAAGTTCCTCTGAAATGACAGCATTGGAAACGATCTTATTGTTCGATAGCGAAGAGGCCAAGATATGCTGCGCGACAATGAGTTGTCGTGCGTTAAGTTTGATACCAGTTTGATGATCTAATTTTAGTAGTGATCCAACTTCTTTCTCGTAGCCATTGAAGAAAAAGAAAGACTTCTTTCGTTTCGTAGCAACTTCACTTGGGTCGAGGAATTCTGTTAGTTCGATCTCTTCCACTTGTCATTTCCATCATTGTTCATTCCGACTGTTTGAATACTAACATTGATCATCCAATTGTCCAGTTAGAAGATCGAGTACAACTCCTATTTTGAACCTGCTTAACCTCCTAATAATTATATTAGTGATCTTATTAATGATTTCTTTATTGATAGAGAGTGATTAGATCTGATACGCACTGATGAAGCGCGACTTTTAGACAGTCTTAGTTAAACGATCGAACATATGGTGTAAACGATGGAATTTGGTTCCAGAACGTCACTAAATTAAGGGCTTGAGCTAAGAATGATACGATCAAACATATGGAAGAAACGATGAACCAGAGCCATGTATAGTTTTGCCTGTGATCATATGATCGAACATATCAAAGCATATGTTTAATCATATGCTTTGATACGATCAGACATTTGCTGTGATTTGATCAAACATTTGCCGCGATATGATCAAACATTTAAAAACAACAGCTTATCCACAAAGAAAGTTCCATATCCACAAGTTGCAAAGGTAACGATCAAACATATGGTTTTTATGTTGCGCTGAATTTTTCGCTTGATATTCAATGGCTTGGATTTTTTTGCATCGGTTATTTCAAATATAACCAACATTGTGATCGATGTCACAATGGTACCTCGGTGTTGACTGGAGCTGAGCTGGTGGAATTGATCCAACTATTATCGATCCCTTCAAATGTTCGATCGTATGCCTTAGCCCGTTTTCATCAATGTATTGGAGATTGCGGTTATTTTAAATGATTGTTTTATATGGATATATCTCGATTGCCAAATGACTGATCGTTTAAATCCATCAATGTATAATCCGACTTTTAGGCCAGAATCTTTAAACGTTATGTTGTTGCTAAACGAACTGAGATGCCATCAATGCAAGGACAAGTCGCCAAAAATCTAACTTATTGAATATTAATGGATATTTAATTGAATTATATGTTTGATCGTTTGATTGTGTGCTGTATCCATCGCTGTAAGCTCCGTTCAATAACTTCTCAGATTTAAACGTATACGCATGAATGTGTGGCCATTCGGGTATAGGCCATATGTTTGATCATATCATCGACATTCATCAGTCATGGATGTAACTTTCGAACTGTAATTTTTAAGTGACTGAAATATAAGTGTATTCCAGATAAACCAAATGTTCGATCGTTTCAAAACCATCAGAATCCATCACTGTAGGGTTCCGTACTTTAGGCCCCTTAGTTTAAACATATGGCTTCCCCAGTGTCTTACGAGGCATGAATACGTTAGCCTGAAGGAGCTTTTTAGCTAGGAAGAGCAAATGTTTGATCATATTGTTTTGTGAACATGCATGGCTGCGAGATAAAAACCAATTTATTATAACTATATGAAAATATTGAACTAAATTAGTGACTCAAATGTTCGATCGTTCCATGATGCCCTTATTTCATCACTGTAAGCTCGGTCATTCGTATCTGTGAATTAAACGTATACACAATGGCGCTAGTGCATATCAGGAAGCTGCTGGCCCGAAGGGTTCGGAACGCAGGTGACCATACCTTCAAATGTCTGATCGTATCACTCTTAAAGCGACTCTATGGATGTAGGATTTGTTGGAAAAATCTTAACTTACTGAAAATTAACAATATTGCTATTTGTTCATATGTTTGATCGTTTGGCTTTAGGTCATTTCCATCACTGTAAGCTGTGTTTGTTAGCACTCTATTTTTAAACATATGCCTTCGGAAACGAACAATATAGCTCAATGGTGAGCAGGCTTAGCAGTAAGCCAATGCGGTCTTGTAGGAGGAATTCAATGAATTAGCTGCTTTTTTATCCATTTTTGCGATTTTCACTGGGGCATACCCAATTGATGTTCCCCACTGCCTTCGCTCGGTCAATATTGAATGTATGAAAAGTAGGCGAGCCAGGAATGCGAAAAAGGTTCATGTTCCATCACTGTTAAGCCCGTTTGTTAGGAGTTGAGATTTAAACGTTAGGTTTGGGGGCCAAGACCTTCGTTGGAATTTTTGTCTAAGACATTGATTTAAAGTAGGAAAATGCCGATTGTCAGCAGAGGTATAGGTTGTTAACCCCATTTCACTTCATTGGAAATTCCATCAATGTTAGACCTGTCTATTACCTTCGAAAAATTGAACGTCTAAAATACGACCACTTCGTTTCCATCAATGCAATGAACGTCTATTGGGCGTGGAAATTTAAACGTATTGTCGATTCGCTTTTGATGCCCTTATACAGCTTCATCAATGTTTGTGGTGTTTGTTACACCCCAAATATTAAACGTATCGCTCTCGATTATGCCATTTGCAAAGAAATGAAGCAGTTAGTCCATCACTGCAGACAATGACTGTTAGGTCACAGTTCTTAAACATATCACTCCCCTACGTTTGGCTGGCAATCTTTAGTGATATTGTGTATTGGTCACTACAGTTCTCAAAATCATCATCATCGAAAGCTTCTTTCATATTGCGCCAGTCATCAAATTGCTGGTCTGTGATCACTTTCGATGTCATAGAGTGCTCAGCCTCTAAGCCATGAGCTGCCAAGTATGAGCTTATGTGGGTCAACAGCATAGGCTCGATAGTCAGAATCTCAATCTTATCTTTGTGTTCAGCCAGCAAAGACTCAATTGAAATTCGAACCATAACCATCGCTTCCGGGCAACGATGCGCCTTTAAATCAATTGTATTCATATGCTAACCGTCCAATGCCACACTTGGGTAAACTTTTAGGTGTCGACATAAAGCTCGTGCACACGATTTCTCGCTGCCCTTGATCATGTTGAACTTTGTTTTACCTGCTAGCTGCTCCTTTATAACAACTTTACTGGTGATCCAAAATTTGTCCGTTTTATTGTCTAAAGGCAATGTGGTTAACCCGTTGAGCACACCCCAATCGATAGCTCTACCGGTTTCGTTAGCCTCTTCTATAAGAGAGCGAATGACCCATGCAACCGCCGTCCAGTAGATGGCACGGTTATACATATGAATCTCGCGACCCTTCTTTATTAGGTCAGTCGAATACATAGAGAAAAACTGTTTCAAGAACGGCTCACAAATTTGGAATAGTTCATCAGGGTATTCGGGATTTTTTTTAAGCACAGCGTTCACTTCTTTGGGTGTTGTGCCTATGCATACGCAAATGAAGCTCTGTAATGCGCTCAGGTCCATCAATTCCGACTTTTTAAGCTTTCCGTTAGAGCTAATGATGTTACGCAGCTTGCCGATGCCAGGTAATTCAATCTGAACGAATTTCTCTTTAAGCATACGGGAGAGAGGGTCGTGATTATCAAAGTACAGATTCTGTGAAGCGCTGGGCTTCTTTAGATAACGGTGGTAATCACTAAACAGTTGTTTAAGTGTCTCTGCTTTGGGCTCTAGCGTCTGTGTATTCGTCACAATGAGCTTGACCCCTATTGTGTGCTCCGCGATGTATGGAAGCTCATCTAGGAGCGTTTGGAACAGGTTCAAGCGGTTTTGACCGTCGGCTACTAATCGGTCTTCATTAGGGGCTAGTTCCGCGGTGACCATGTTTTTATGACCAACCTTAATTGCCTGCCTGTTGGTTAACCCACTTACAAAGATAGTCACGCTTGGTAGAACAGTATCTTTACGGCCTCGGAAATACTCAATTAGCCCTCCTGCCCTCCCCTTTTCAAGATCACGTTGTCGTTTTTCATAAGCGTCGATAATCAACGAGCTTTGCTCTGGTAAGAAGTGAGAGGCAAATTCTAATCCCGTCATAGTTGTCTCAAACACTTCAACACCGCGTGTGCAAATCCCTTCGTTACCAACGAACAGAACAAGTGGCAATACTGAGCTACTTGGAGACAGAATAGGTGTGTACATATTTGACATCTTATACCCTTAATATTTTTGGTTTGGATATAGATTAATACCATAAACTAGCACTGTCAATATCTAATATGTAAAAAAATAGATGCCAATTTTATTGTTATAAAT
>NZ_JAPPTM010000023.1:0-54894 GCF_027587105.1 Vibrio sp. RW | reverse complement strand
GCTAGCGTTTTGTGATTTGCATCTCAATCGCTAGGGGTGCGTACTATACCTGCACCGTTTAGAGAGTCAAGGGTTATTTTAAACTCCTTTTTCTCTACCGATTTCACTGTGTGACTGTCGTCTCACTCCGTGTCGGTGAGGCGGCATTATAGAGAGATCGACATAGAGCACAAGGGATTTTTTGAATAAAAGTTTTGTTCGCCTAAAAAGCCACCAGATCCACATTTTTCGAATAAAAACTAAACATTTGAGACGTATCACAGCAATACATTGGAAAAATGGAAGCCATGAACGTAAGATTCATGTATCTATTTTGTTAAGAGTAGATGTGTCTATTTCGTTTATTAATATGTAGTATTCCGATATGAACTCAAAAAAATCGATGTTGTTAATTGTCGCACTAGCTGTTCTAGGTGGCATTATTTTCTCTCAGGTAGATATATCGCCTGCAATTACCTTTATCCTTGGTGTCTTGGCTTCCGCTTTTGTTGTTAACTTTTCAAGCACCGACTCAAAATCAGATTCAGAACCTAAGGCATCAACAAAAACACTTTATGTAGGTAACCTTCCATACAAAGCGAATGAGTCACACGTACGTGAATTATTCTCTGAGTATGGTGAAGTATTTGCTGTTCGTTTAATGAAAGACAAGCGAACAGGTAAAAGAAGAGGCTTTGGTTTTGTTGTTATGGCGAGTAATGATGTGAATCATGCAATCTCTGCACTTAACGATAAAGATTACATGCAACGAACTTTAAAAGTACGAGTTGCAAATGATCCTAAACATCCTGAAACGGACGAATCTGAACTGAGCTAAACCCTAACTGCTTTAACATTCTATTTAGTGCACTTTCTTTTTTAGGAAGTGCACTACAAAAAACCTCACGCACTCCCCCTTCTTTATCACTACTTTCCAAGTCCAATAAATCTTGAACTCGCTTCGCAATCGCTTTGCCAGAATCAACCAATAAAACACTCTTACCTAGGACTTGTTGAATCTCAGATTTTATCAGCGGGAAATGTGTGCATCCTAAAACGGCCACATCAATTGTGTTGATCATCGGTTGAAGGATGAGTTGCAGCTCTTCAAGGTCAATCGTCTCCCCCCTGAGTTTGTCTTCGGCCATATCCACCAGCCGAGTAGAACCTAAAAGCTCGACTCTTTTATTACTCGAGAAGTTTTTAATGAGATCATGTGTATATTCACGAGTGATCGTTGCGGGAGTAGCAATAAGACCTACCGCTTTATTGGCGAGGATGGAAGCAGGCTTGATTGCCGGGACAACACCAACAATAGGGATTAGGTTACTAGCACGAAGTGTAGGTAAGACAATCGTACTTGCTGTATTACAGGCTATCACCACAACATCAATCGCGTGGCTAGCCACAAAACTGGCAACAATACTTTGAACTCTGCGAATAAGTACTTGTTGATCAAGCTCGCCGTATGGGTAAGCCTCGTTATCGAATACATAGGTATAATTATGGTTCGGTAGTAATTGGCTTATCTCTTTATATACAGATAGACCACCCACTCCAGAATCAAAGACTAATATATTTTTTTGTAGACTATCCGACACGACGATTACCTGTAATTAGTTCCGCAGCAATGATACCCCTTCGCTTAGTTTTCGCCAATCCTCACTCTATATAATGCAAGCTTGATAGCGTTGATGAACAAAACGCTCACCTTGTTCTACATTTTCTAACTCTATCTTAAGCTTTCCTGTAAAACATGGTGCTGACGTCACTAGAGTATGGAACTCACCATCTTCACCACATGGATCGACATGACTCGGTAAACTGTCTATTAGTTCAGGCGTGTATTGTTGCCCGCAATAGCCAGCATCTAATGACTCACTATCAACCGTGACGAGAAAGGTTTCAATTCCTCTGTTTAATATCTCACTAGCTAAATCCTGACTACTCTCTCCCATTAGGGGAAATACACACTCCCAACCCGCTGGTTCTATGTAGCTTCTTCGATAATCGGCAATGCCATTACAAAACATGTCTCCAAACGCGACCGCGTCGATTGATAAGCCAGACCCTTTCAATGCTGAGACAATCGTACTTTGGTAAATCTCATTGCTTGGGAACACTTCGGGAAGCTCTATGGTGATGAGTGGCAAACCGATTAATTGTGCCTGCATAGCAACAACTTCGATCGGAGTCACTTGGAAAGGGACTTCATCTCCAACATATGTAGTATAGAGAGCAACAACTTCATATTCAGAGCTTTCAAGTATACGCTCCAACGTTAACGTAGAGTCCTTGCCTGACGACCAACTTATGACTACTTTCTTTTTCATTGATATACCCAATAAGAAAAACCGCCCGAAGGCGGTTTAGGTGTTAATTAGAATTGGTAAGTAGCATTCACGTAATATGTACGCTCTGGTGACGGGTATCCACCAGCAGTCTCGTACTCTTCGTCAGTTAAGTTATCCACTCGACCATTTAAAGTAAGATTTTCATTCGCATAATAGTTAACTGAAACATCAAACAAGCTATATGCTGCAAGATCTTCAGAGAAGTCTGTTCGCTCACCTACGTATTGATAACCTAATGAAACATCAACCTCATCAAAACTAGTTACCGCATTATACTTATAGATCTCTTTAGCGCGGCGGACTAGCTGCTCACCTGATTGGTCTTCAGGGTCTTGAAAATTAGCGCTTACTTGATGGTTAATAAAGTATGTATCAAACCCTACGACCATTTCCACACCACGCAACTGGCTTTCACCATCTGTGTTGTAGTACTTACTCGTCGCATAGTTATAATCAATCAAGTCTTCGACATTTGTATCGTACCCAGTAATCGACCAATCTACGCCTTTAACTAGGCCACTAAAAGTCAGCTCTACCGAATCAGCTTTTTCCGATTCTAGCTGCTCATTACCGTAGTAGCTATATAATTGATACAAGTTAGGCGCCTTGAAGGATGTACCATAAGCTGCTTTAACAACAAGCCACTCCGCATAACGATAGCCTACCCCTGTGTTGTAAGTGGCTTCGGTACCAAATTGCTCATTATCATCAACACGAAGGCTCAGTTCGCCAAACACTTTATCCGCGTCTGCATTTAATGCTGCGAAGTACGCAACATTCGTTCTGTCATATTCAGTATTCGAAGGCTTCACAATATAAGCTTCATCACGCCAATCTACACCGCCGCTTAGAGTCAGTGCCGAAGTCAGTTTGTATGAATTCACCCATTGAACATTTAGCTGTTCAAGCTCATCAGATGTTGCTGACGCTGAGTTCTTGCCTAAAGACTGTTCGTAGTTCCAGTTATCTTGATTCTGATAGTTAACTAGGAAATCAGACTTAAGTTCACTGCCACTATATTTAACACCAGTAGCAAAGGTAGAGTTTTGCACCTCTGCTTCTTTGTAAGAATGGACTGGGTTGCCGGTATTAAAATCAACATACGAACCATCATATTGAGAGATAGTCTCGAACATGCGGAAGTTAGCAAAACCACTCCATTGCTGATCAAAGTTATGAACATAGCCAATAAGCGCATTACGCGATTCAAAGCCATGTCGATCACCATCATTTATTCCCTGCATAGGATGAACGTTGTATCCCTCATCGGAGTCGTAGCCAATAGATACGTTTAAGTGACCATTTTCACCAACCTTGGTACCACTAACAAAGCTCAACTCTTCGTAATCTAAGCTTCCCAAGCCCGCACTTACCGCCGTTTTTTCATTGTCAGAGTTTGCAACGGTAATAATATTGATAACACCGCCGATCGCTTCTGAGCCATACATAGCGGCACGAGCTCCTCGAACGTATTCCACACGATCAACGAATGTAATTGGTAACTGGCTAAAATCGACACCACCTTTTGCAGCTCGTGCAAAACGAATACCATCAATTAGAACAAGTACTTGATCAGAGTTAGCACCACGAACAAAGATCGAAGCTTGCTGACCTCGGCCTCCATTTTGTGAAACCTGGATACCCGTCAATCGTCTAAACACATCTGTTAGAGACTTAGCTTGAATTCGGTCGATATCTTGGCGCGTTACTACTTCAACTTGAGCGACAACACTTTCCGTGCTCTGCTCAAAACGGTTAGCCGTAACCACCATGGTTTCGTCGGCAGAGGCTTCTTGGGCGTGTAAATTGGAGATAGGTGAAAGCAGCGATGCTACGGCAACTGCTAAAAGGGACTTGTTCATATTGTGATCCTAAATCGCGTAAATTCCTACCAAACCACATTGTATGGTTTAGCTGCTGGCAGGTATTCGGACTTAAGAGCACAACCTTATGGTTACCTCATATTCGACTTCCCACAAAAAGCTATTTGCAGTGTCTTATGAATATTTGTTCTCTTTTACCGCTGCGCGTCAGTTCTGGATTTACACCAGATTCCCTCTTCAGCCATCTATACATCTAAATGGCACCAGCTTGTCGGAGATAGTATTGGCCTATAAATCATTTGTCTAGTCTAAGATAGTTATAAGCTATAGTTTTCATGGCCGATTTACATTGAATGACTCTCAACACTGGACAAGCGCTTGTGATTGAATAAAATCTGCGCTCTTGATTTAAAAGCACGACAGCAAAAAGGCATAACAATGGCGAATTTAGATGTAAACCCGCAACGCTACCAAGAACAACTAACAGAAAAGACTGAGCGTCTTACTGAGATGTTCTCACAATATGATGTGCCTGAGTTGGAAGTGTACGAATCTCCAGAACAACACTACCGCATGCGTGCTGAATTCCGCGTGTGGCATGAAGGTGACGATATGTATTACGTCATGTTCAATCAAGAGACCAAAGAAAAATACCGCGTAGACCAGTTTCCTGCAGCTAGCCGTCTTATCAATGACTTGATGCCTCTATTAACAGATGCAATGAAAGACAATCACTCTCTGCGCCACAAGCTATTCCAAGTAGATTTTCTTTCTACACTAAGCGGTGAGATTTTGGTGTCACTGCTTTACCACCGTCAATTGGGTGAGCAATGGATTCAAGATGCTAAAGCACTGAAGCAGCAATTGAATGATGAAGGTTTTAACCTAAACCTGATTGGTCGTGCGCGTAAGATGAAAATCGTATTGGATCGCGACTACGTCATTGAAAAGCTAGACGTAAATGGTGACAGCTACATCTACCAACAAGTAGAGAACAGCTTTACTCAACCAAACGGTAAAGTAGCAGAAAAAATGCTTGAGTGGGCTGTCGACTGTACTCAAGACAGCAAAGGTGACCTATTAGAACTTTACTGTGGTAACGGTAACTTCTCATTAGCATTGGCACAGAACTTCGAACGTGTACTGGCAACAGAACTAGCGAAGCCATCAGTAGAGTCAGCGCAATACAACATTGCGGCGAACAAGATTGAAAATGTTCAGATTATTCGTATGTCTGCGGAAGATTTTACCGTAGCAATGGAAGGCAAACGTGAGTTCCGTCGTCTACAGCAAGCAAACATCGATCTTAAGAGCTACAACTGCAACACTATCTTTGTTGATCCACCGCGTTCGGGTATGGATGTTGATACTTGTAAGATGGTTCAAGGCTATGAGCGCATCATGTACATCTCTTGTAACCCTGAGACACTGAAAGATAACTTAGACATTTTAAGCGAAACACACGACATCACTCGCTTTGCTCTGTTTGACCAGTTCCCTTACACCCACCACATGGAAGCGGGCGTGCTGTTGGAACGCAAAGCGTAAGTCATGATTCAAATCTCTAAGCGCTCGTGATGAGCGCTTTTTATTGATATCGCTATACAGCCAACTTCAAGTCCGTGGTTTGAGTTCCACCATATTGCCTTCTGGATCTTCTATATAGGCAGAATACCCAAAACCTTGCGCACCATAGCGCTCTGCAAACTCGGTAACTTGAATATCGTGTTTGTGCAGATAATTGACCAACTCTCGCTCATCAAAAGCCGCTATTTGCAGACAAAAATGGTCGAGGTTTCTCCCGTCTTGTTGCGGTGCCTTGCCGCCAAGCTTTCCTAGCTCGCTATCGACGACGACTAAGTCAATGATTGACTCCCCCGCCCTTAATTGCGTCAACCCTAAGTCTGGCAATTCCCTTTCAATAGGACAACCCAGCACCTGTTGGTAAAAATAGAGCATCGCCTCACGGTTTGATGTCCGCAATACAATATGGTCAATGGCCTTTACCTCTATCATGCAGTTTCTCCTTATAACACGCACACTTCCCTAGTATAGGTAACATGGTGTACAAAAAAGGCCTGGCGATAAAGCCAAGCCTTTCCTTCACTATTTACCAAGCGAAGTGCTGAGGTTATTCAGCTTAAGTTGCTTTGCCGATAAAACCGAGCTTTTTTCCTACCCAAGCTAACAGCAACATCGCAACAATAATCGCAAAGAAGTTTGAACCCGCATCAGGATGTTGTGCTTTGACAAAAGCCGAGTGGCCAAATGCACCAACAAAGAAGCAAGCTAAACCTACCAATGGAATATCTTCAGAAACTGGGTTAGTTAGATACTCCTGGTAAAGTGCTTGTACAGTCAACACTAAAGCAATAAGCGGGAAAATAGAGAAGCCCACTTCGCTCATTGTGACCCAAGACAACAGCGCATCACCACACACACCGGCAACAACAGCTAGTACGAGTGTTTTTCTTTCAGAACCACGGTTTACAGTATTATTTTCATTCGACATTATTCAATCCCGCCTTTTAATCGGTTACGTTCACGTTCTTTACGATACCAAAAAGCCCCTTTGGCCATCATTCGCAATTGCATGATCAAGCGATCAGCCAATTCATCTCGCTGACGTCGATCTAAATCTAGTGCTTCTGCCCCTGAGTTAAAAACCAATATGACGGAGGCTTCAGCTTGAGTAAAAGCTTCATCTCTTGTCATGCCAGTCGTAATCAAATATTCGGTTAACTCAGCAGAGAAGTGCTGTATTTCACGAGCTACCGCAGCACGAAACTCAAATGAAGTCCCTGAGCGCTCTCGTAATAACAATCTGAATACGTTTGGACTGCTTTCAATGAATTCCATAAAGGTTTCAACCGATGTGCGAATCACACTGCCTTCTTTTACTATACGCTGACGAGCTTGACGCATTAATTGACGTAATAATAAGCCACCTTCATCAACCATGGTTAAACCAAGCTCATCCATGTCTTTGAAATGACGATAAAAGGAAGTTGGGGCTATTCCAGCCTCACGAGCAACTTCTCTCAAGCTTAGGTTGGAAAAACTACGATCAGCGCTGAGTTGGCTAAATGCTGCATCAATTAAGCTACGACGAGTTTTTTCTTTTTGCTGTGCGCGAATGCCCATTGGTTTCATACTTTATCAAATTCTTCTTTTACAGCCTAAACAGGCATGTCTCATACTCTCTTCAATATAACGCGAATCACTTATTTATATAAGGCACTCTGGTTATATAAGACACTCAACATACCTCTTTGTTCACGTACCGAAGTAAATACGCTCGAACAAAAAATTTCAATCTCCACACTGTGATTTGGAGACATACAACATACCAAATGTTATTTTTTTGAGAACACTGCGTGATCCCACCGACTCTCTGATGTCCTTTTCATGTACCCAAGAACAGAATCAGTTAAAATCTCACTAAAGCAATGTTAATTAAATATAACAAGGAAGATATCTATGCCGCACTCCAACCACTTTGATGTAATCGTAATTGGTAGTGGCCCCGGAGGAGAAGGGGCAGCGATGGGATTAACCAAAGCAGGGTTGAATGTTGCAATCATTGAGAAAGAGAGCAGCGTTGGTGGTGGTTGCACCCATTGGGGAACCATTCCTTCCAAAGCACTGCGTCATGCTGTAAGTCGTATTATCGAATTCAACAGTAACCCGCTGTTTTGTCAAAATAACAAAAGCATCCACTCTACCTTCTCCAGTATTCTGGGCCATGCTAAATCAGTCATCGATAAACAGACTCGACTGCGCCAAGGCTTTTATGATCGCAACCAATGTACATTGGTGTTCGGTTCCGCACGTTTTATCGATACCAACACTATCTCTGTCATGCAAAGCGATGGGACAGAAGAACATTACAGTGCTGACAAGTTTGTAATCGCAACGGGTTCGCGACCTTATCAGCCAGATAATGTTGATTTCTTGCATGAACGTATCTACGACAGCGACTCGATTCTTTCTCTTAAGCACGACCCACAACACATCATTATTTATGGCGCTGGTGTTATTGGTTGTGAATACGCCTCAATCTTCCGCGGTTTAGGTGTAAAAACCGATCTCATCAATACTCGTGACCGCCTACTCTCATTCCTAGACAATGAAACGTCTGATGCGCTTTCTTACCACTTCTGGAACAGCGGTGTTGTGATTCGTAACGATGAAACCTTTGAGAAAATTGAAGGTACGGACGATGGCGTTATCATTCACCTAGAATCTGGCAAGAAAATGCGCGCGGATTGCCTACTGTATGCCAATGGTCGAACAGGTAATACCGATAAACTGAATCTTGGTGCAGTTGGCTTAGAAGCCGACTCTCGTGGACAAGTATCCATAAACACCAATTACCAAACCAGCGTTGACCATGTTTACGCGGTAGGTGATGTGATTGGTTACCCCAGCTTAGCGAGTGCTGCTTACGACCAAGGTCGATTTGTCGCACAAGCGATCGTCAAAGGTGAAGCAGAACACCACCTGATTGAAGACATCCCCACGGGGATCTACACCATCCCTGAGATCAGCTCTGTGGGTAAAACCGAGCAAGAACTAACGGCTGCGAAAGTACCTTATGAAGTGGGACGTTCTTCATTCAAACACTTAGCTCGCGCTCAAATCGCAGGTAAAGATATTGGTAGCTTGAAGATCCTATTTCACCGTGAAACCAAAGAGATTTTAGGTATCCACGTATTTGGTGAGCGTGCTGCTGAAATCATCCATATCGGCCAAGCAATCATGGAGCAGAAGGGTAAAGCCAATACCATTGAGTACTTTGTGAATACGACGTTTAACTACCCAACAATGGCCGAAGCTTATCGTGTTGCAGCCCTTAACGGACTTAACCGTTTGTTCTAAATAAATAACCAACAAGAGCACTTGACCACCCATAGGCCAAATACATAAACAGTAAGCCACGCGCTTGCTGTTTTTATTTAAGATACTGAATAATATAATAATGATAGTCATTAGATCATGATGTTCTAAATGCTGTTTTACCTGTACAGCCTCTATTTATTGCTCTCTGAACTGAGCTACCTAAGTAAGCTAAGCGAGAAACTCACCCTTCTTCCACTGACAAACAAATAAAACACCAAGGCCAATCCCACGCATCGCCATAAAACTCAGCATCGCGAGCCACAATGCATGGTTTTCTAAACCTGAAGCTAAGTAGAAAATCGCAAAGAAACTGCAGGTCGCAACGAACATGCTATTGCGCATATCCTTACCTTTGGTTGCTCCAACAAAAATACCATCCAACAAGAAACACCACATAGAAACCAGCGGCATCGCAATCAACCACGGCAAATACACTTGAGCTTGGCTCTTAACGTCTGGGATTGTGGTGATCATATTAATCAAGCTAGACCCTGCAATCGCGAACACGATAGTGAGCGCTAAACAAATATTGAAGCTCCAGAAGAAAGTACCAATCAAAGACTGATTTAACTCATCTTTATCTTTCGCGCCAATCGCTTTACCCACCATGGCTTCCATTGCATAGGCAAAGCCGTCCATCCCATAAGAGATGATCATCAAAAAACTCATCAACACTGCATTAGCCGCGACGACATCGTCGCCAAAGCTTGCGCCTTGGAAGGTCATGAAAGTGAAAGTCGCTTGTAGGCACAATGAGCGAAGAAAGATATCGCGATTCAATTTCACAAAACGACTCAAGCCTTGGCTGGTTTTCTTAAGCAGATCCCACGGCGATGGTAACTGTTTCTTCGCCCAAATTCGGTAAACACAAACTAAGCCAAATGTTAGACCCGCATAGTCCGCTATCACCGATGCCAACGCAGCGCCTTCAACTTGCCAACCGAGTCCAATCACAAATACGATATCTAAAACGATGTTGGTGATATTAGTGATGATTACCATCCACATGGGTGCTTTGGCATTCTGGGTTCCGAGTAGCCAACCTAAAATTACAAAGTTAGTTAGTGCAGCGGGCGCACTCCACGCTCGAATTGAGAAATATTGCTGACCATAGTGTTTCACTTGCTCACTGGCGCTACTCAATGAGAAAACGAGATCCGCAACAAAGCTGTGTAATAGTAAAAAGACACCAGCAAACCCTAAGGCCATAGTCACGCCTTGCACAAAGACTAAGCCAAGCTGCTTGCCATCATTCGCGCCATAGGATTGTGCGGCGAGCCCCGTTGTCGACATACGCAGAAATCCGAGCAACCAAAAGGTTACACTAATCATGGTGCCACCTAATGCCACGCCTCCTAAATACCAGGAATGCGCTAAGTGACCGATAACCGCGGCATCAACTAAACCCAGAAGTGGAACGGTAATATTGGAAAGAACCATCGGGATCGCGAGCAACAACACCTGTTTGTGCACGGCTTGATTAGATAGTGTTTGAAAAATAGTTTGGGAGTTAGATAGCTTCACGATCACCTCTTCGATTAGAGGCGATAGTTTAACCTAGTGGGTGTACTTTCACTACGTTGCGAGGTTTTACTTATCTTTTACTTATAACGAGGCGTGTATTACGCACTCTAAAGGGCAGAGTTGTTAGCATTACCATTTGATGAGGACTAATTGCGGAGTTAAACGTTTTTTGACCTGAGAGATCTTACACAATAATCGCTGCCACAATTTCCAACGATTACATTGTTGGTCTAGTGGAGAAAATGCTTTTACCCACTGGGCCCATGGTAGCCAATTTAGAATACTGTCGACTGGAGAAGACAAGCCATGTGCATAGTCACCAGAACCAAGTTTTTTCCCTAGAGTGCTCGAACTCTTGTCTCCCGCTAACACTAAACACGCATGGGCATGAGTAAAGTAGCGGCTCAAAGACTGAATAAAGTGTGCGGCCTGTTGTTCATTACAGTCAAGCAGAGCATGTTCACATACCACCATCACTGATGCTTGCTCTGGGATGTTTAGTTCATCTAACCAAGTTAGGTCATCAACAGAGCCGCACTCTAAACGATAGCGTTCATTTTTGTGGAACAAGCGTTGCCGCCAAACTAGATTTTCCGTTACATCCAATTCTACCCAATGACAGCGGCCATTATCTAAACGGTAGAAACGGGTATCGAGCCCTGCTCCCACGTTAATAATCCAAGCATCTGAGTTGTGAGATAAGAACTGTTGAACTTGAGAATCACAAAGTTGAGTCAGTGTCGCATAAAGGAGTTGTTGTTGGTCGAGTTCACCGGTAAGACATTCTGGTGCCAATTGGCAACGCTTACAGGCTTGCGCTCCGATAGGATCATAAACCAAGCCATCATCGGCAAGACTTTCGCGGCTGCGAAACCAAAGATGTTGAACGAGATTCGTCGGAACTTGAAATTCTTGATGTGCAGACCCTTGATCAGAATAAGCCTTTTGATCAAAGGAGCGCGACTTACGAATAAGCGGCTTAATTTGAGGTTTGGTTGGATTTGGCATCATCATCTTCCTTGTATCTCGACAAAGAAGATGATAATGAATATCAATTACAATGACAAGTTATTGAGAATAAATATCAATAAGCTATTTGCATTGATTACATCCAGTCGGTATTGCGAATGATACCAACCGCAAGCCCTTCAATAGATAAGTGTTGAGACGCTAGATCGACATGGATTGGAGAAAACTCTTCATTTTCAGCATGTAACAGAACCGTTGCACCTTTACGTTCTAGGCGTTTAACCGTTACATCATCATCGACACGCGCCACGACAACCTGACCATCGCGAACATCTTGAGTTTTATGAACAGCTAATAAATCACCATCCATAATACCGATGTCTTTCATACTTTCGCCATTTACACGAAGTAAGAAGTCAGCCTGTGGTTTAAACATGCCAGGGTCAACTTGGTAATGCATTTCTACATGTTCTTGAGCCAGAATAGGCTCACCAGCGGCAACCTGACCGATGAGTGGTAAACCTTGTTCTTCGTTTGCGGCATCTTCAAGCAAAATACGAATACCGCGAGACGCACCCGGGATAATCTCAATCGCTTCTTTACGAGCAAGAGCTTTCAAATGTTCTTCTGCTGCATTAGCAGAACGGAAGCCTAATTCACGTGCAATTTCTGCACGCGTCGGTGGCATTCCGGAATCTTCGATCTTACTTTTGATAAGGTTAAAGACTTGTTGCTGACGGGGCGTTAACGGCTTCATGATTCACCTGTCTTTTTATACAGTTGACTGTGAGTATATCCAGTAACTGAACAAAAGCAAAGCAATTGGTTGTTTTTAGTTCATTTTAAGCGAATTACAAAAACAATATATCTAGCCACACGTAACCCGCTAACACTAAACAGATAAAAACCGCTGCCGAACCGACATCCTTTGCCATTCCAGATAGCTCATGATGTTCACTACCAATCCGATCAACGACCGCTTCAATCGCAGTATTTATTAGCTCGACAACCATCACCAATACGATGGCAGAGATCATCAAGATTCGCTCAACCTGGCTTACGTCTAGGTAAAACGCCAGTGGGATGAGTACAACTGCCAGCAACACTTCTTGTCGAAATGCAGCTTCGTTTTTAAACGAACTCGTGATGCCCTGCCATGAAAAGCCTGCAGCTTTAACGATACGTTTGAATCCTGTGCTTGATTTTTTAGTCATTTTTAACTCTATACTCAATCAGTCGATGAATGATTTTCCACAAACTTAACGTCAATATGACTATTTCCATTAAAAGGTTAGACCAGTTTCTGGTATTCTTGCATCGATTAAATTTACGCCTAGGCTTACCCCTATTTCACTCATAGGATTTATCCTTTCATCATAGAAATAGCGATACGCTTAAGCACATTGAAATAACTATTGAGGCAGTGAACCTATATGTCTTCTGGACAATCTTTTTCACGTTCATTAATGAAGCTACCTTTATCCTTATTGGTAAAAGGCACATCAATCCCTTCAAACCCGGTTGAGGATTTGAACATTGATTTAGGCAAACCGATTGTATACGCCTTACCATTTCGCTCAAGTGTAGACATGCTTACATTGCAAAAACATGCACTTGAATTGGGGCTACCTGATCCGTTGAGCAAGCTTGAAATCAACGGTAAATCACTGCAACGCTACGTTTTTATCTCTTCTCGCAAAACTTTACTGCAAGACGATGATTATGTACCAAGCTCTTCAATTGAAGTTTTCTCGGAGCTGCTTTCACTGCATGCCGAAGACTCTGAGCTTGATGTTCAAGTTATCCCTGCCACTGTGCTGTGGGGACGTAAACCCGGTAGAGAGAATAACCAGAAGCCTTACCTACAAGCAATGAATGGCTTAGAGAAATCAAAAGCCGTATTGCTGGCAGGCCGTGACTGCCTAGTTCGCTTTAGCCCTGTGGTTTCTTTACGTTACATGGCTAACTCTCACGGTACCGACAGCACCATCGCTCATAAATTAGCGCGCGTGGCGCGTATTCACTTCTCTCGCCAAAAGTTAGCAGCATCAGGGCCGAACCTACCCAGCCGCCAAGCTCTTTTTAACCGCCTACTGAAGTCAGAGGCGATCAAAAAGGCAATTGAAGATGAAGCAAAATCAAAGAACATCTCGGTCGAGAAAGCGAGCAAAGAAGCTCAAGACATCATGGATGAGATTGCTGCTAATTTCTCTTACTCACTGATCAAGCGTGGAGAGAAAGTCCTTGGTTGGCTATGGAATAAGTTGTACCAAGGCCTACACATCAACAATGCTTCAACGGTTCGAAAACTGGCTCAAGATGGCCACGAAATCGTTTATGTACCTTGTCACCGTAGCCATATGGACTACCTACTGTTGTCTTATGTTTTATATCATGAAGGCATGGTGCCTCCGCACATCGCCGCGGGCATCAACTTGAACTTCTTCCCTGCCGGCCCTATTTTCCGCCATGGTGGTGCGTTCTTTATTCGTCGTAGCTTCAAAGGCAACAAGCTGTACTCAACTATTTTCCGTGAATACCTAGCAGAGCTGTTTGCAAAAGGTTACTCGGTAGAATACTTCAGTGAAGGTGGTCGTTCTCGTACTGGTCGTTTGCTACAAGCTAAAACCGGTATGCTAGCGATGACGATTCAGGCCATGCTGCGTGGTATGAACCGCCCAGTAACTTTGGTTCCTGTGTACATCGGTTACGAACACGTAATGGAAGTAGCGACTTACGCCAAAGAGCTGCGTGGCAAACGTAAAGAGAAAGAAAACGCCAGCCTAGTGATTCGTACTCTGCGTAAACTGCGCAACTTTGGTAAAGGTTATGTCAACTTCGGTGAGCCGATCCAACTGAACCAATATCTAAACGAACACGCACCAGAGTGGACCAAAGATATCGACCCAATGGGGGCTGGTAAACCACAATGGATGAACCCAGTGGTTAATGGTTTGGCAACTAAGATGATGACGCATATTAATGATGCAGCAGCGACCAACGCTCTAACTCTTTGTGCAACCGCTCTACTCGCTTCACGACAACGTGCATTATCTCGTGACTCTTTGGTTTCTCAGATCAACTGTTATCTGTCTTTGCTGAAAAATGTACCTTACTCTAATACATTCACGGTACCAAAAGACAGCGCTGAAGATCTGGTCAAACACGCTGAATCACTGAACAAGTTCCTGATCGAATCAGACTCAATGGGCGATATAGTTTCACTCGATCGTCACCAATCTATTCTGATGACGTACTACCGTAACAACATCATTCACTTGTTCGCTCTACCGTCGTTAATTGCTCAAATGACGATTCGTCAGCGTGGTCTATCGATTGAAGCTATTCAAAAGAATGTTGCTGCACTCTACCCATTCTTGAAGAAAGAGTTGTTCCTAAGCTACGACGAAGACAAGCTTGAAGGTGTGGTTTCAAACATCATTGAAGAGCTAGTCAGCCAAGGTATGCTTGTTGTGTCAAACAACGAAGTCACCATCAACCAATCAAACAGCCAAGCACTGATGCTATTAGGTCGTACGATTACAGAAACGCTGCAGCGCTACTCTATTGCTCTAAACCTATTGGCAGAAAATCCTGAACTGGATAAATCTGATCTGGAAACAAAGAGCCAAGACATTGCACAGCGCCTTGGTCGCTTACATGGTATCAACGCTCCAGAGTTCTTCGACAAAGGTGTATTCGCATCGATGTTCGCGACACTGAAACAGCAACAATACCTAGATAACGATGGTAACTGTGATTTAGAAAAGACTCAGCAATTCGCTAAGCTTCTTTACTCTATGCTCTACCCAGAAGTACGTATTACTATTCAAGAGAGCATCCACCAAGTAGAGTAATCTTTCAGCTAATATTCGCTTTAATCACTAGACTGAAACGATCAAAAAAGGCACCAAATAGGTGCCTTTTCATTTTGAGTCAAGCAACTCAAAAAAGCTAAGTTTTACCAGAAGGTAATGAACAAACCGACAGTTACTGCCATCCCAACATAGTTGTTGTTGAGGAAGGCTTGGAAGCATAGATCTCGGTCGCGATGACGCATCAAGTGCTGTTGGTACACAAACAAGCCCCCTACCGCTAACAGAGCCCAATAAAAGATATCACCCAGATGGTAATGCATGCCCACAGCAATCAACATCGTCAGTGTTACTAACTGCAAAAAGCCAACGATAAGCTTATCGAACCGGCCAAACAAAATAGCTGTCGACTTAATGCCAATCTTAAGGTCGTCATCTCGGTCGACCATGGCATATTGTGTGTCGTAGGCAATCGTCCAAAATGCATTCATTATAAAAATAAACCAAACAACACTTGGTAGCTCATTGGTTTGTGCCGCCCAAGCCATTGGTATTGCCCAGCTGAAAGCCAACCCAAGGAACAATTGTGGAAGATGGGTAAAGCGCTTCATGAACGGATAAATGAAAGCTAAGCCAACTCCGATAAAAGACAATTTGATGGTCAGAGGGTTCATAGTTAGCACCAACAAGAATGAGACCACAGCCAGTGCTAAAAAAAGTAATATGGCTTCTCTACTAGAAACCAAACCTGAAGGCAATGGACGCTGCTTGGTTCGTTTTACATGACCATCTACTTTACGATCAGCAAAATCATTAATCACACAACCAGCTGAACGCATCAGCACCACACCTAAGACGAAAACAATCAAAACATCAAAGTCAGGCATGCCTTGCGCGGCGATAATCAACGACCACAAGGTCGGCCAAAGAAGTAGCAAAGTACCAATTGGGCGATTCATTCGTGTTAATTGCCAGTACGCCTTCGCTTTGGTGGCAAGCATTTACACACTCTCCTTAGAGTAAATGGGGGATGTTGGCAAAAACAGTTCTGCAACGAGCATAGGCTTGTGATTCATCCATAAACGAGAACGACGAGCGAGCAATCGCTCTTCGCCTACAATAACCCAACCAACTTGCAACGCATCTCGTTTTACGTTTTCGGCATTAAACACGGTGAGACCGAGCGGGACGTTCCCTTGTTGAGATAAGTCTGAGTGTTTATCTTCTAGAGTCACTCTGGGAATTAAGGTTCGACCTAGTACCCACGGCGCATCATCACCTTTTAAAATCACTTTACGTAGTAAGCAATCAAACGATGATAAAAGCTGTTCCTCATCGGGTTGCAGCATTGATTGATCTACAACTTGGTTATGAAGCAACTCAACCGATAAGTGCTGGCAGCTCCTTCCTAATTTGCGAGAAAGAGATCCTTGCTCCATAAGCCACTCTTTGGCGTTTTCATTAGGAAAATCAAATATTTCTGTGTTTTGCCAATCTACATTCATTAACGAATTAAGATACAGCGATATTGGCTGATTCATACTAGTATTCAATAGGTGACTTTACACGTACAATAAAGCTTCAATTTTCGAACAAACTCAAAGCGCTGTTGAATTGTAAACGTATTTAGATTTAGACCGCTCATTGTAACAAGACAAACGCGTTTCGAATATCGCGAATAAACTAAAGAAAAGTCACAAATATGCACAAACGTTATGTAGCCCAAGTATTTCTTGCGATTAGCCTACTCTTTTCAGCATCAAGTTTTGCTGAAGAGGAGTCTATATCTAAACTCGCTTACTTCACGCTAGAACCAGACCTGACAACCAACTTTTATACTAAAGGTAAAAAACTGGGCTATATCCAAGTACGCCTCGATATCATGGTTGCGAACAGCAATGATCTAGCTGCCATTGAGCATCACCAACCATTAATTCGCGATGCCGTGATTGAATTGCTTGGTAAACAAAACGAAGAAACAATTAAATCTCTGTCTGGCCGTGAAGATTTGAGAAAGACCTTAGTTGAACACCTCAACAAGATTCTGCTGCCTGAAACGGGGAAAACCCTCATTGCTGACTTACTGTTTACCAAATATCTTTATCAGTAACGATGTAAAAACGAATCCCAATAAAAAAGCGGCTCATCTGGCCGCTTTTTGGTATCTATCAGTTGTCGGTAACTAATCACTCGCTCCTTGCTGAGCTAGGCGCTTTCATGGAATCAACTAAACCGATAATCACACCTGCGACTAAACCGGCTAAGTGAGCAGTATTTGCGATCGCCATGAACGGCTGCATGTACCCAAGAACTAACCACACCAACATAAAGCCGACGATCTGTTTTGGGATACCCAAACCAAATTGTGGAGCCTTCGCACCAACAACCCAGAGATAACCAACCAAAGCATATACCACACCAGACAGGCCACCGAAGTTCGCACCTTCAACCCAATATTGCCCAGCGCCAGAAAGCGCAGAAGAGACAGCAAAGATCTGAAGTAGTTTGAGACCGCCTAACTTTTTCTCGATGTCTCCGCCTAACTGCCACCACCACAAAATATTAAATGCGATGTGCATAACAGAGAAGTGCAAAACAGCATGACTCAACCAACGCCACAACTGCCATTGTTGGCCATCAAGCGCTGGGAAATGTAAGGCATTGAAAATCGCCTGACCGAAGCCTATCTGCTGCAGAGCAAAAATAACCACACATACCAGCATGATACCGAGCGTCACTGGGCCAGCTTTTGCTTTTATCATGCCCATGAAACTCGGGGTGTGATAATGAAAGTTGCTCTTTCTGGTTTCCGCCATATCCCAAGACGCTGCTTGGTAGCGTTTATGGTTTGGCTCAGACAAGAAACGATTGAGCTCTGATTCCGTCTCGACCTGATACTGACCATCCGTCAGCCAAAGAGCAAAGCGCCCCTCACCTTCAGGAGACATTTGAATAGGGATCTGGCGAGAAGCCATGTAATCAATAAATGCTTGAGCAAGACGCGGGTTGTCTAACACCATCAATCTAATCATTGTTATTTCCTATTCATGCTATAGAGACGCTTAAAGTGGTTAAAGTACTAAAGGCTATAAACCAGCGATCACTGGAAGTTCAGCACGATGCCAAGCTTCAAAGCCGCCATCAACACTATATACCTCTTCAAAGCCTTGGTTCACTAAATATTGTGCAGCACCTTGGCTACTAATACCGTGATAACACATCACCAAAATAGGCTGTTCGAACTCGACTTCATCCATAAAGGACACCATCGTATCGTTCGTAAGATGGTAAGCGGTTTTTGAGTGAGCAACCGCAAATGACTGCGGGTCACGTATATCGACAAGTCGAGCTTCGCCTTGTTCAATGAGGGCTTGAGCGCCTTTAACGTCGATATGTTTAAACTGGTCCATGACTCTCTCTTTTATGCTGATTTACTTTGCTGCCATTGTAACCTATCCCAAGGCCAACAATCACATCCACTTAATAAGGTTATCCACTAACGATCACTTTTACACCGTTTGTGGATAAACCTGTGGATTGCGTGAATAAAGTGTTTTTTAAAAAATAGATCCACAACATGTAGTAATGATCCTGATCTAACTGTGGGTTAGTTGAAACATATCCCCACCACTAAAACCCCTTCAAAGCCTTACTACACCCTGCTTTTAGACAGTTGACGAATAAACTTTTCACAGAGTTATCCACAAAATCATTTTGCAAATTTCGATCGCAAAATTTGAGAAATCGATCCGAAACAAAAAGGCCGAGATCTCTCGATCCCGGCCTTTTCAAAATTTAGCTTGCTAGCTCTACTATTAGATAGAAGCTAGATACTATTAGAAATCGCCAACGGCTTGTTTCAACTTCTTCATAGCATTTTTCTCTAACTGGCGAACACGCTCTGCAGAGATACTGTAGGTATCCGCTAAATCTTGCAGTGTTGCTTTGTTATCATCTAACCAACGTGAGCGCACAATATGCTGACTACGCTCATCTAAGCTTGCCAATGCTAGCCCTAAACGATTGTTGGTATGTGATTCCCAGTTAGCCGCTTCAACCGTTTCAGCAACGTCTGACGCTTTGTCTTCTAGGTAGTAAACAGGGGCAGTGTAAGCAGAGCCACCGTCGTCGTCGTCCATTGGCGCTTCAAACGTAGCATCTTGGGCCGCTAAGCGAGATTCCATTTCTCGAACCTCTGAAGGCTCAACTCCCAATTCACGAGCAACGGTCTCAACTTCACCGTTATTGAACCAACCTAAGCGCTTTTTAGACTTACGAAGGTTAAAGAACAATTTACGCTGTGCTTTAGTGGTTGCGATTTTAACGATACGCCAATTACGCAACACGTATTCATGAATCTCAGCTTTGATCCAGTGAACAGCAAAAGAGACCAGTCGAACACCAACTTCTGGGTTGAAGCGCTTAACAGCCTTCATCAAGCCGATGTTACCTTCTTGAACGAGATCGGCCATTGGCAGCCCGTAGCCTGAGTAGCCTCTTGCAACGTGTACCACGAATCGTAAGTGAGAAAGGATTAAACCTTTCGCAGCATCGATCTCACCTTTGTAATGTAATCGCTCTGCAAGTCCACGTTCCTCTTCAGGCGTCAGCATTGGGTAGCTGTTCGCTGATCGGATATAGCTATCTAAACTATCTTGTGTGACTAAAGCCATTTGATACGCTTGGTTTGCCATTCGGTTCCTCATCAATCTCTGATCTGGAGTAATACATCTATTAAAACCCAACAATCTTGAACCTAAAATGAACAGGTTTCAAGGCGGGGGAAGTAATTATGCATAATCAATTCTTCTATACAAGGCAAAGTCTGGTTAAGAAGTGCCTATTTTTCGTCTAATTATGACTCTATTTTCCTAAACTGGTTCAATTTCTTTTAGGTGACGCTGCGCAGAGAGCTTCGCAGCCACACTACCAAGCAAGGTTCCAACGATCAAAAGCAGTAAAGACTCATCCCAACTCAGGCCTATTAACCTAAAGTGGCTATCATAAAGCTGCGCTAAATCGTCAACGGCACTGTTCAGCAATACAGTAATCAATGCCGTCATGACCCAAGCGCTAATCGCACCTAATACACCAAACCACATGCCAGCGTACAGGTATGGTCGAAGAATGTAGCTATCGGTCGCACCAATCAGCTTCATGGTTTGAATCTCTTCTTTATGTGCCAACACATTAAATCGCAATGTATTACCAATAATCAGAAATACTGCGCCTAACATCAAGACTGTTAAGGTAATAACAATGACAGCCGCTAAGGCTTTAATAGCATCTAATCTAGCTAGCCAATCTTCGTCTAAACGGACATCGGTCACTAACTCTTGTTCTTTAACGGTACTTGCCAACCCCTTAATTAAGGTATCGCTGTGCACATTTGGTGTAATCACCAACACGCCTGGCAATGAATAATCGTCTAGGATAGTCAGAGCATCTTCAAAACCAGAGTATTGGCTAAGATCTTCAAGCCCTTGCTGTGGAGAAATGTATTCCACCCGGTCAACTTGATCCCAATTTTCTATTTCATCTTTAAGTACCATCACCCTAGGCTCAGGGATACTATCCTCCACATAAGCACTAATTTGTGACGGGCTTGTGACGTCTTGAGCTACTTCACCAACGTTTTTTCCTAACAAATATAAGCAAGCAGGCATTGTCAGCGCCATTGAGATCACCGCTAACGTAAGCAAATTACCCAGCGGACGTTGCCACATTTGTGAGAACGATGACTTGGCTTGCTTCCAGTGAACAACAAAAAATCCGTCACTTGAAGTGCGGGTTTTAGCTCGGTTGGATTGAGGTTTCTTGATACGCTTATTCGCGGCCATAATCTTCAACCTCACTCAAAAAGCCTTGGTTTAACTCCAGGTGACGATATTGAGGGCGAGTATTCACTAACCCGATATCGTGCGTCGCTAGGATAATCGAGACACCCGCGCGGTTGAACTCTTCAAACAATCTCAACACACGATTCGATAACTCAGGATCTAGATTACCTGTTGGCTCATCCGCTAACAGTAGAGTAGGACGATTAACCACGGCGCGAGCAATACCCACGCGTTGTTGTTCACCACCAGAAAGCTGGCTTGGCAAACAACGGGCCTTGTCTAGTAGTCCGGTTTTATCTAGTGCAGCACTGACTCGGCGTTTTACTTCATTTTCAGAAATAGACTCAATACGCATCGGCAGGGCGACGTTATCGAAAATAGAACGATCCATCAGTAGGCGGTGGTCTTGAAAGACAATTCCTATGTTACGACGTAAAAACGGAATATCTTTGGCTGGGATACGAGTGATATCGTGATCGTTAAACCACACACGCCCATCGGTTGGACGTTCTATCGCACATATCAACTTCAGCAAGGTACTTTTACCAGCTCCAGAGTGCCCACCCAAAAAAGCCATCTCTCCACGTTTAAGATGAAAGTCCACTTTTTGGAGCGCTTGTCGTCCGCCTCGGTAGGCTTTACTCACTTGCTGAAATTTGATCACCGAAAATTCCTCTTACGATCACTCATATCAAATTTAAAACGGTAGCCGGTTAAGAATAAACCATCTGCCACACGCGTTATTCTTCACGACTAAATAGTGCTTCAATGAAGTCTTTCGACTCAAATGGACGTAAGTCATCGATACCTTCACCGACACCAATATAACGAATTGGAATCTGGAACTGGTCTGCAATTGAGAAAATCACACCACCTTTCGCCGTACCATCTAGCTTAGTGAGCGTAATCCCCGTTACCGGTGCGACTTCACTGAATAGTTTTGCTTGGCTGATAGCATTCTGACCAGTCCCAGCGTCTAGTGTTAGCATGATTTCATGCGGTGCAGAGTCATCAATCTTCTTCATTACACGAACAATCTTACGTAGCTCTTCCATCAAGTTGCTCTTGTTCTGCAAACGACCGGCTGTATCAGCAATCACAACATCGACACCACGTGCTTTCGCGGCTTCAATCGCATCGTAGATAACAGACGCGCTGTCCGCACCTGTGTGCTGAGCGATAACCGGCACATCGTTACGCTGCCCCCAAACCTGAAGCTGTTCAACGGCTGCTGCGCGGAAGGTATCACCCGCTGCCAGCATCACTTTCTTGCCTTCACTCTGGAACTGTTTCGCCAGCTTACCGATGGTGGTTGTCTTACCCACACCATTCACACCGACCATTAAAATAACGTAAGGCGTTTTAGTCGTATCAACAACCAATGGCTGTTCCACTTGGCTTAAGATATCTGCCATCTCTTCTTTGAGCAGACCATAAAGCGCCTCACCGTCTTTTAGGTCATTGCGAGATGCTTTTTCTGTCAGATTTTCAATGATCTTAACGGTGGTATTCATACCCACATCAGCGATCAGAAGTTGCTCTTCTAGCTCTTCAAACAGCTCTTCATCAATTTGCTTGCCTTTGAACAAGCCAAAGAAGCCAGCACCAATGTTTGCTTTAGTACGACTAAGGCTACGCTTAAGGCGAGCAAAGAAGCTTTCTGTTGGCTTCTCTTGCACTTCTTCAACCTTAGCTTGAGGAGCTACTTCTTCTTCCTGTTCTGCTTCTGCTTCTGCTTCTGCTTCTGCTTCTGCGGGAACAGGTTGCTGCTCTTCTTGAGTCTCTTCAAGCGCTTGCTCTGATTCAGCAAGCTTAGATTCAACTATCTTAGATTCCACTGGCTTAGCGACTTCAGTTTCAGGCGCGACCTGCTCAGCCTCGACTGGTGATTCAACTTCAGTTTGCTCTTCAACGTTTTCTACGTTCGCTTCATTCTGCGTTTTTGGGCTTTGTTCTTCTTCACCAAAACCAAGCCACGATAATAATCCGCGCTTCTTTTTTTCCGTCATCCGAGGAGTTCCCTAGATCTACTAATTAACTGTATTGACTTAATGCACGTCGACTCTTTGCTATTGTTATACAATACAATCTTGTACAAACGAATAGTAAAGAAAAATGACAAAGCAGTGATAAGTTTGCTTTTAGCTTGATACACTTTGTCATTGCAAATTTATTTAATACTCGAACCCACTTAAATTGGGCTCGGTATAGTATCACTTTATTAGCGGTCAAAAAATCTATGGTAAGACGTCGCCAGCAAAACACATCACAAAAAAAGCCATCCGGGGGCTTTGTTCGAATTATTAGTGGCTCATGGAGAGGAAGAAAACTGCCTGTTCATGATTTAGAAGGCTTACGCCCAACCATTGACCGAGTAAAAGAAACACTCTTTAACTGGGTTGCACAAGATATCCCACACTCGACGTGCTTGGATGTATTTGCCGGTTCTGGTGGCCTAGGTTTTGAAGCAGCGTCTCGCCAAGCAAAAATGGTGACGCTGCTCGAAATGAATCAAAAGGCCGCCAAGCAGCTTTCTGATAATGCTAAAGAACTCAAAGCAGACAACATCAACGTAGTGAACACTGATGCTATCTCTTTTCTAAAGAAACCTGGAACTCCTTACGATATGGTTTTTCTCGATCCGCCATTTCGTAAAGGCTTACTAGCAGAGACAGTACAACTGCTTGAGAGCAATGGCTGGCTTGCAGATGATGCCATTATTTACGTCGAAACAGAGAAAGAGCTGCAACTCGAAGCTATGCCAGAAAACTGGGAATTGCATCGCGATAAGACGACTGGCCAGTCGAGTTACCGACTGTTCAATCGAACGACTGAAGAATAGGAGTTATTGAATGAATATCTTACTTCCACTAGCAAAAGCAGCCATCGCCTTTGTTTGGTTTGTCTTAATCGTCAATATTTTTCACCCATTCCCGGGTAATGCGGCGATTGCGCTTTATATCATGACAGCGTTCTTGTTCTTCATGCACGGCCTACAGATGCTGATCTTTATCGGTGCCTTTGGCGATAAAATTGAAATGTCGCGTTGGGAAAAATGGTCAATTCTGATTTTTGGAATCTTCGCCTTACTCGATATCCGTCGTAAACACATGATGTAATCGAGCTTAAAGATCAAATTTACACAGCTTACATACAGAAAGCATCCTTAAGAAACAGTAGATACAAAAACGCCGCTCTGTTAAGCGGCGTTTTTTATTGAACGATGATAGCAATACTAGCCCATGTAACTCTTCACACCATCCAAGAACATTTGAGTCGAGAGCATAACGAGCAACAAGCCCATCAAACGTTCGACAGCTTTAAGACCTCTCTCACCCAGCACTCGTAAAAAGAAGCCATTAAACATAAGAATGAAGAAAGAGGCTCCCCATGCCAGTAGCACAGCAGCAGAAAGCTCTAACATGTTGTCAGGGTGCTGTGTAGAAAGCAGAATCAATGCCGCAATCACTGATGGCCCAGCAATCATAGGGATCGCCATAGGTACGATGAACGGTTCTTCACCGGCCGCTAGACCAGTAATGCTGCCAGCACTTGGGAAAATCATCTTAATCGCGATAATAAACAGAATGATACCGCCAGATATACTTAAGGTTTCAGGTTGTACATGCAGGAAGTTCATAATGCTTTGGCCTGCAAACAAAAACAACAGCAAGATGACGAGAGCGAACATTAACTCACGAATAAGAACAATACGACGACGTTTTGGATCGAGATGCTTAAGGATAGAGAGTACGATTGGCAAGTTGCCAAGCGGATCCATAATAAGAAACAGCATGGTGGCTGCAGATAATATTTCCATAAGTTTGTCTCGAAAAACGTAAGTGCGCGGAAGTATAGCAGCCTCAACATTGATTTTCGAACACAGTAGCAAACTCGGTAATTTATACAGCCAGAAGAGTATTTATAGAGATACGTTTACCCTAAATGGTAAGGGAAGCAACAATAAGAGCATGTGCGAGAAAGTAACTGCCTGTTACCCAAAAATAGGCCCCCTTGATTGGGCTACGATAACAATTTAAAGCATACGCCAATGCGGAAATCAGCAATACGCTACAACCAACAAAACCAACCGCATGCGACAGTTGAGGATCCAGCAACCAGACCTCACCAGCAGCCCATGCCAGCTGAATAAGCACCATACCCATGATAACCACAGGAAAGACAAGTTTGTCTAAACGGGGTAATAATAAGAAGAAAGCGACGATACATGCCGCCAATAGCAGTGCGAACAACCACCAGACCATTTCTCCCGACAGCTGTAACCAAAATGCTTTGCTGTAACAGAGTTGAGCCACCAAAAAACAAACAAAATACAGAGTACGTTTTTGAGTGAGAGAGTGAAGGACATCGGCAATCGCAGAGACAACCAACCCTGCCACCAACCAATAGGTAAAATCAGCGACGACAGACTGAGTTAAAGCAATGACCGCCAATAATACAAAGGTAAAGACCTTATACAATAAAGCCTGACCGATATGTCCATGTTTCGTTCCTGCTATTGCTCCAATACCAGACAAGGAAACCGCTAACCAACTCCACATACCATTTGCCCTATTGCTTTAAATCGTCGCCAGTCTAGGCACACGAGTGTTGATGTAAAGCCTCAGCCCTTCAAAATTGGATCTTGATTACGCTTCCACTAAAAAGAACCTCTTTAGATTGAAGTCGTAACAATTATCACTACGATCATGATTACTGGTTTAACATTAAAGCGATTTATCGAAAAAACCGCCTAAAAGTACATTACAACCTTCAGCATTCGATTTTGGTCATTTCTAGCCTATCGAAATCATGGTAAACCATCGAGTTTCGCTAATATTCATACTTAAAAAATAAAAACACCCCCATTAAAACCTAATAAATACATGAGATTAGCGTATAAAAAAACAAAATTGACAGACAAGTAATAATTGAAGACAAGAGTTAACTCTTAAAGTAAGTAACTTGTTTTTTATCCCCATATTTGTCAGCCGCCTCCAAACTCTTTGTAAAAACTACCACCAAAACCAAGCCAAAAATGAAAAAATAAAACAAAAATCAAACATAGATACAACCAACCCCCATTAATACAGTTTAACAACCTTTAACAATATAAATCACAAAAACCAACCATTAAAAAACAGTAACTTAAAAGCAAACAGAACAAACATGAACCACAACGACCAAAATAAGAACACACCAAAAAACACAGTTAAACATAGAAAAACAAGAGGAAAAGTAACAGTTATCTATCACTTTTAAAGCCTTAGAAAGTAATTATTGATCTAAACCCATAAGTAATGCTATTCTTTAAAACATAGCGAAAGACAACCAAATTTAGGAGTAGTGTTATGATTTCATCTTCGCAAAAGCAAGGACTTGTAATGATCGCGGTAGTTGTAGGCCTCATGACGCTACCGATGATGTACTAAAGCAAGTTACAGATAAAAAAAGGGACGCTTATAGCGTCCCTTTTTTGTTCAATTTTTCACTTAGAAAACAGGTGCAACTTTAATACATCCCAATTCGCATAATAGAAACCAGCAGCAGCTAACGTCATTACCATCATAAGTAATATCGCAACTCGCCAAATAAAACGACCACTACGTGGCGTCAGCTCCTTCTCACACTCGTTACACATCATTATAAATTGATGTTGATCTTCCAATTGAGCATCATGCTCATTCACTACCTTATTACGACATGTTGCGATATAACGCAGCTTGATTATCATATCGTGTGGTAGCCTTTCTTCACAGCTTGTTACAAGCTCATGCAGGCCTTCGCCTTCAGCGTGATAGTGTAGTCTCAATAATTTTTCTATATTGCGAACTCTTGTCACCACTTTTTCAATGTCGGTCATCTTGGCCTCCCGCTCCACACTATAATTCTAGTCGAGCATTTCCTTATTCTTATACAAAATCACTGTTATTTACGAGAGAAAGAGACAATAAATAACAATGCTTTAAACCAAACTGGCTATTAAATGTGAAGTCTACCGAAAAATAATCAGCTTAGCTTACAACAGTTCACGAATAGCGGCTTTCAACACACATATCGATTGCCGAAAGACTAGAATAACCACCTCAACAACATGGAGGTTATATGCCCAATTCACTCTTTTTTTCTATCTTTGCACTCGCAGTTCTAGCGGCTTGGGCATTTCTTGTTTTCTACCGAAAACACATGCAAGGCGAAAATGCACCAGAAAAGAAAGTGAACGTCACGGTACTAGATAAACAGTCCATCGACCTTCCTGACGTAGAACCAGGCCAAGAAGATCAAGAGTACTGGATTTACGTTCAACGAGGTGTCGTTGGTCCGAAACGAGAATTCCAAGTCGGCATCCACTACTTTCACGCGCTTAATCCAGGCGATAAAGGAACCCTAACCTATCAAGGTGATAAATTCTTGCACTTTGCGTTGAAACGCTAATCGGAAGCTGTCTCAAACAATTATTTGACTTACTTCTACGGCAATAACCAGCGTGTTTTTTCGGACTTAGATACCAACCAACTCATCCATAAAGCCCCTGCGCCACTAATCACAATCCATAACGGAATGACCCAAACAGGATGCCCTTGATACCAGCCGAACGCTGTCATTGGCCATAAGAAGATTGGGTGCAGCAGATAGATCCCCAAACTGTGCTTACTGATAAAACCAACCACTTGATTGCTTTTTTCAGATAACCCTTCTCCAAAATAGCGACACAGCATAAACACCATGCTCGCGGCTAATACGGTATTCAGCGTCTTGTAAGATAACCAACGGCCAACCGTGTACTCCTTAGCAATTAAGCTCGCATCAACCACCATGTAGACCGTGGTTAACAACGCCAGCGCACCGAGCCCAGCACTCACACCAACGGTGAACTTGTTCAGCGGCACTTTCTTGTACAACAGGTAACCCAATGGCAAGTAGCCAGTGTAAAGCCATAACTCATGACTCCATGGGCCATCAATTCTCAGTAAGAACAATAACGTTGTGAACAGCCACACCGCCGTGAATCCGTAAACAGCTTTGTCGCCATACTTTCTGACCATGATCTGTAAGAAAGGAATCACAAAGTAGAGCGGGATAAAGTAATAGAAGAACCCAAGATGGTAGTAGGTGTAGTGGTGATAGCTATTGAGCAACACATCCCAACTTACGTCGGCGTCAAAGCCCAGCGCAGACCAACCAGACAGGTAGGTATAGAAAAGCGACCACACAATGAAAGGTATCAGTACCTTACCTAGGCGACGCTTGAGGTAGTATTTGGCGTCAAACGGGCGTTGGTCGCTTAGCATCAAGGCGCCGGTTATCAATATAAAGACAGGTACCGCCCAGCGGCTGAAGCCATTGACGGTGATTGCTGTTAACCATTCGCCGAAAGGAATAGTTCCTAGTTCGTTGCGATAAGGCGCCAAAACATGAATCGCGATAACCGCTACGGCCGCGACACATCGTGCTAAATCAAAAAAGAGAATTCGCTGCTTCATGTAAATGCCTGATTAATATTCAATCATTCTACTATAGCAATAAAAAAGCTGACCGGAATAAATACCAAGTCAGCTTATTGTTAAAGGAGAAGCATATCGCGCATTAAGATCATTCGACTTTAGATTATGCGACTTTAGCTCTTGCGAATGAAGATCATGCGGCTGACGCTTGCGGCACCTTAGGTAAACGCAAAGAAATCACCGTCGTTATCGCTAAGAACACGAACGATACCCACAAACACGCAGACAAACCGGCCATTTGAAATACCAAGCCCGACAGAATGGTGCCAATCAAACGGCCCATCGCATTCGCCATATAATAGAAACCAACATCAAGCGACACACCATCGCCTTTCGCATAACTCACAATCAAATATGAGTGAAGTGACGAGTTCACCGCAAAGATGGCACCAAATACCATCAAACCACCTACGATAACTAGCTCTGGTTGCCAACCAATCTGTACCGCATACGCAATTCCAGCCGTCACAATAGCCAATGCAGCGGCCCACAATAACGCTGCATGGCCATCAGGTACCTTGCCTTGCGCTTTACCAGTAATCTTAGGTGCAATGCCCTGTACAAAGCCGTAAGCGATGGTCCAAGCCGCTAAGAAGCCACCCACCCATGAATGGTCCCAACCAAACACGCTGCCTAGATAAATAGGTAGAGCAATCACAAACCACACATCACGAGCACCAAACAGGAACATGCGTGCCGCAGATAGGATGTTGATGGATTCAGATTTAGAGAAAATCTGTTTGAACTTAGGTTTTGTTTTCGCTTTACCCATGTCCGCTTCTAAGCTCACCACACTACCAATGAAAACCAAGGTCAGTACAGTCGCCATCGCCAACACCGCGTATTGGAAGCCAATTGTAGAAAGCAACAAACCACCAATAAAGAACCCTGCACCTTTAAGCGCATTCTTAGAACCAGTCAGAATCGCGATCCACTTATAAAGCGCGCCTTGTTGTTCATCAGGAACCAGAGTCTTAATCGAACTCTTGGCACTCATTTTATTGAGATCTTTGGCGATACCAGATAAGGCTTGCGCCGCCATTACCCAAGGAATGGTCAACATTGCCGTTGGCACCGCGAGCATCCCCAAGGCGACGACTTGCATCCCTAAGCCGATGTTCATCGTCTTATTAAGTCCAAGACGAGCCCCTAACCAGCCACCGATTAGATTAGTGACCACACCAAAGAATTCATAGAAAAGGAACAGTGAGGCGATCTCTAACGAACTGTAGCCAAGATCGTAAAAATACAGGACCACCAGCATACGGAGTGCACCATCAGTAATGGTGAAGTTCCAGTAGTTGAAAGTCACTAACATGTATTGACGAACGCTCTTACTTAGATTTGAAAACATAATGCTATCTCTACGATCTAAACAAAAAGAGCTTTTAGATCATAGGTGTCCAAAAGCTCTAATTCTTACTTTCCACTTAACTTATACTCAAAATAATTGGAGTTGCAGCTAGGCAACAAGCAAGTTCAGCCCTATGAGCATAGGTGTTCTATGTGATTAGGGTGAACTTGCGCAGTTAACAACGCTGCAGGTTCAAGTATGAAGAGCTACGCAGAAGCTACGCCGTTGATATACTCAACCTGGATTGGTTTAGTGAAGGCACCCGGACGAAGTGACTGTACTTCTTGAACAATCTTGCTCAGATCCCAGCTCTTTTCTAACAACAAGTGTGCGGCCAACAAACCAGTACGGCCTGAGCCGCCCATGCAATGCATCGCAACCTTACCGCCGTTATCCACCACTTGGTGTAACGCAGGGCTAGCCGCTTGCCATTTCGCAGAAAAATCATCGCCTGGCGCACAATCGTCTTCAATCTCGATCTGGAACCACTGCATGCCTAATGCTTGCGCTTTGTCACCTAACTCAGAAACATTCTTGCTCGCCAGTTCTTGACTGTCTAAAGCTGTCACAATCGCTTCTACACCTTGCGCTTTAAGTTGAGCCAGAGATGCATCTAGGTCAGCTTCTTTGGTACCTGGGCACGGAGTAAGCACTAACGCACCAGTTTCTAAATCTAGTTGCCATGTTGGATGTGTCATTGTGTAATCTCTTAAATTCTTATAGAACCAATACTCAAAATAATTGGAGTTGCAGCTAGGCAACCTTTCCCTACAAAGGAATGAAGTTCAGCCCTATGAGCATAGGGGCTCTATGTGATTAGGGTGAACTTACGCAGTTAACAACGCTGCAGCTTCAAGTATGAAGAGTATTATGCAAGGCCGACTGTACGTACTAGCTCTGCTGTACGTGTCGCGTAGCCCATCTCGTTGTCGTACCAAGCGTAGATCTTAACCATGCGCTTACCTACCAACATGGTTGATAGTGCATCTACGATAGTTGAACGTTGGTCGCCTTTGTAATCGATAGAAACCAGTGGGCGCTCTTCAAAACCAAGAATGCCTTTCAGTTCGTTCTCAGACGCTTCTTTCAGCATCGCGTTAACTTCTTCTGCTGTTGTGCCTTGCTTCACTTCGAAGATGATGTCTGTCAGAGAAGCGTTCGCTAGTGGTACACGAACTGCGTGGCCGTTAATACGATTTTCCAGCTCTGGGAAGATCTCAACAATCGCTTTAGCGCTGCCCGTTGTGGTTGGGATAAGGCTCATGCCACATGCACGTGCACGTCGTAAGTCCTTATGAGGCGCATCTAGAATAGTTTGCGTGTTGGTTAGGTCGTGAATCGTCGTGAAAGACGCATTCTCGATACCAAGCTTCTCGTTGATCACTTTAACCACTGGCGCGATACAGTTTGTTGTACAAGACGCTGCGGTTACGATTTTGTGTACTGCTGGGTCGAAGATGTTGTCGTTCACACCAACAACGATGTTTGCGATGCCTTCTTCTTTCACTGGCGCCGATACCACAACACGCTTCACACCCTGCTCTAGGTATTTGTTTAGGAAAGATGTCTTACGGTGAACACCTGTCGCTTCGATAACCACATCACAGCCAGACCAATCGATCGCGTCGATGTCGCGCTCTTTGGTGGTTTTGATGCGTTGACCGTTGATGATCATCTCATCGCCTTCAACCGTAACTTCGTGATTCCAACGACCTTGTACTGAATCGAACTCTAAAAGGTGCGCCAATGTTGCAGTGTCGCCAGCAACGTCATTAATTTGCACAAACTCTAGCTCAGCCCAATCGAATGCTGCGCGAAGTGCTAGACGGCCGATACGGCCAAAACCATTGATACCTACTTTCACTGTCATCGTATTTTCTCTCAGTTAATTGCCTTCATATTTGAAGCCACAGCGTTGTTGACTACGTTCACTTACCGGAACGCCGGCCGCCCAAATCACATAGAACCACTATGCTCATAGGGATAAGCTCACTTGTCGCCTAGCTGCAACTCCAACTATTTCGGCAATAAGTTTTAATGTATTTAAACGCAACATTGAGGGCGTGAAGTCATCGCTTCTAGACGCTCAATGTCTTGTTGGTATTCAGTTTTCAAACAGTTCGATGCGATAAGGTCATCAATTAACTTTAGCATCCAACCCGGTAAATCTTGTGACAGGCGGTAAAACACCCACTGCCCTTGGCGAACATCAGTCAAAATGCCGTTTGAGCGCAACTGCGCAAGGTGGCGAGAAACCTTTGGCTGACTTTCTTGCAATGCCTGAGTCAACTCACCAACAGAAAGGCACTCTTGGCGCACAATCAACATTAAGCAACGCACTCGCGTTTCATCAGACAGTAATTTGAAAAATTGGTGAGGAAGCATAACTACATACTCATATATGGATATGCATATATACTAGTTATAAAAAAACGCACGTCAAGGCGTGCGTTTCAATTGTCATTAAAGTTTAACAAAGATAAATCAAAGCTGGTTGGTGATCGTATGGCTCCAGCGTCGAGCCTCAGTGAGCTCTGTTTTAACCTGCTCCACGTTCAGCCCTAGATTTGCGCAATGCTCATCGATCTGTTGCCAATCTGCATGTTCAAAACTCTCTTCAAGCGCCAATAATGTGCCATAAGGCGCCTCTCTACGAAGCAGAGCGACTTTGATGCTTTTACATAACGGTAACTGCTCGACAAGGTTCTCTAGCGACAGGTCGAGCAGCGCATCCAACAACGAAAACAAACCAATCATAAAGGCTTGCTCTTGGTGCCCTTCAAATGCTTGGTAGCGAGACATACGCTGGCAAAATTGTGCGCGCTGCAAAGACAAACCGTATAGCTCTTTTGGTTTTTTATCAGAGACATAAGAGGCCACCGCCAACGAAACAAACATTTTCAGCTTATCTTGCCCCAGATAAACCAAGGCCTGACGGAATGAAGAAATGGTAACTTCAAGTCGTGGAGACATGGTGTTCACAAAACGCAACAGCTTATAGGACAAAGCGATATCTTTCGCGACGATGCTTTCGACACGTTGGAAGTCAACGTCAGGCTTACATACTTCCTGGAATAGCTCCATGGCAATCACTTGCTCTGGGCTAATGTACTTAGTCTTGATAATTTCTGGCTTACTAAAGAAATAGCCTTGGAAGAACTTAAAACCGGCCTCTTTTGCTTGCTGGAATTCTTGCTCGGTTTCGACTCTTTCAGCAAGAAAGCTAAACTTCTTCCCTTGATGAGCCTTCACCAAATCGCACGCCTCATCCAAACCCATCTGCATAATATCGAGCTTAACAATATGCGTGTACCTGAGAAAACGTTCCCACTCAGGTGTTGAGGTGAAATCATCAAGGGCAATCATATAACCCGCTTGATAGAGCTCTTTAACGGCCTCTAAGAGCTCATCGGTCGGTGTACAGGTTTCAAGAATTTCCACCACGACCTTGTCTTTAGGCAAGCTTAAAGGAAGCCGACGAATCAGGCTCTGGTACGGAAAATTAACAAAGCAACGTGAAGACGGAATCGAAGGGTTGAGTCCAACCGACAAGAAGTTCTCAACAATCAGACGATACGTTGCTCGATTGGACTCAATATGCGCTGGATAGGCATTCCTTTCTCCATCGCGAAACAACAGTTCATAACCAAGCGTGTTCTTATTACGATTTAAGATAGGTTGTCGAGCAACGTACGTAACGGTCATTTATTGATAACTCTAATTGGTTTAACGAGAACTCTATTGCTTTCACTAAGCTTTGGCAGCAGCCAGCAAGGCACCGCAGCCCATGAACATACCACCAAATATTTTATTTATCTTACCCATTATGCGATCTGAACGGATAAAACGCCCCATTTGTGAAGCTAATGAGGTGTAACCCAACATAACAACACTATCAATAAATACCGTCGTAACACCTAACACTAACAGTTGCGGTGCTTGCGGTTGTGTCGGGTCAATAAATTGAGGAAACAGAGCAACCAAAAATACGATAGATTTAGGGTTGGTGAGGTTAATAAGTACCGCATTTCTCAGCAGCTTGCCACTCGATAGGGTAGAGCTCTCTTCAGAAGCCACTAAGCTAGAGCTATCACGCCATTTTTGCATACCTAACCAAACAAGATAAACCACGCCAACCCATTTGATAATGATGAACGCCAATGCAGATTTAGCCACTAATGCACCGATACCCGCCCCCACCAGCATGATGTGGAATGCAAGGCCTAGCTGTAAGCCTGCGATCGATGCGAGTGATTTCTTGGTGCCATAACTTAGCCCATTACTGATTGAATTCACGGTGCCGGAGCCCGGAGCCAAGCTAAACAAAATCGCAGTAACGACATAAGCAAGCCAAACATGAGTATCCATTTGCATTTCCTTACTAGTTCTTTAATCTAATAACATTAGTAGCAATAAAGCTCTCACACGTATTAGCTCAGGTAACTTCCCATGGAAAACCACAGTGTCACCCCGTTTTCTTACACGCAAGAACCTCAGTTCGAGCAAGCGATTAGACACCTGATCCCTACCCTTTGGCAACAACGAAAAGAAGGGTATATAACATCATCTGGTAAAAAGAAACTGTATTGGTGTAGCTTAACCTCATCAACACACACCAAAGCCATTGTGATTGCCAATGGTCGTATCGAATGTTGCTTAAAATACCAAGAGCTATTTTATGATCTCTACCAGCAAGGTTATGACGTTTATTCATTTGACCACCAAGGTCAAGGTCAGTCAGAACGAATGGTAACAGACTCTGACATTGGTCACATTCATGAGTTTGATGATTATGTATCCGACATGTCTGACATCATTGACAGTTTTGACCTTAGCAAGTATGACAATCGTTACTTGTTGGCTCACTCAATGGGCAGCACTATTGCTACACGCTACTTGCAAACACACCCCGAACAGCCGTTTGACAAAGTCACCCTGTGCGCTCCGATGTTTGGTATCAATACCGAGTGGTATCTTAAGCCGATCGCGATGGTTGTTGGACAAGTACTCACCGCCTACCATATCAAGCCTGTCTATGCTCCAGGTCAACAAGCGTACAACTCAAAGCCATTTGAAACTAACCTGCTAAGCCACAGTCAGGTACGTTATCAATGGTTCCGAAACTTATATGAAGAGTCTCCCGCATTACAAGTAGGCGGAGCGAGTACCCGTTGGGTATGGCAAGGGTTAATGGCGGCAAAACAGTCAATCCAGCAAACTCGTCAAATCAAAATTCCGTTGCTATTGATTCAGGCTGGGGAAGAGAAGATTGTCAGTAACGATGCTCAAATAAAGTTCATCAATAAGCTAAGAAAAACCAACCCCGTTTGCCAATTAAAGGTCATTGAAGGCTCTAGGCATGAGGTGTTATTTGAACAAGATAAATACCGTAACCAAACTCTGGATGCCATTATTCAGTTTTTTGTTTAGCTCAGCACACCAAGAGAGATTAATTACAACTAAGATAAGCGCTAAAGAGGAAGAGAAGTAAGTGAGCTTTGCCCTCTTTTCTTGCGCAGATTTGGCATACAATTTCTGCATAGAGATATTGTACTTTAGAGGACGCTAGCACTGGCTAGTGTCGATATCAGCTAAACATTTTGCAATGAGGGTTAAATGACTATTCCTGCACTAAAAGATTCCGTGAAAATCGTTGCCTCTGATTTAGATGGTACGCTACTAGCACCTGATCATCAGCTCAGCGATTTTACTAAACAAACACTCACGAAGTTACACGACCAAGGTTATACCTTTATCTTCGCAACAGGTCGCCACCATGTCGATGTGGCAGGTATTCGTGAGATCGCTGGGATTCCGGCCTATATGATCACTTCAAACGGTGCACGTGTGCACGACCAGAATGATCAACTAATGTATAGCCAGAACGTGCCTCAGGAATTAGTACAACCGGTTATTGATATTGTTCGTCAAGATCCAAACATCTTTGTTCACATGTACCAAGATGAAGATTGGCTGCTGGATCGTGAAGATGAGATGCTGGCTAAATTTCACAGTGAGTCTGGCTTTAGCTACAAGCGCTTCGAAGCGGATAACGCACCAAGTGACGGCATTGCGAAAGTCTTCTTCACACACCCAGAGCAAGACCATGAATACCTAGTGACGTTTGAGCAAAAGCTAAGAGATACGTTTGGCGACAAACTGAACATCGCTTTTTCAACGCCTTGGTGTCTAGAAGTGATGGCAGCAGAAGTATCGAAAGGCCATGCGTTAGACGCTGTCGCGAAATCTCTGAACCTGACACTGGATAACTGCATTGCCTTTGGTGATGGCATGAACGATGCTGAGATGCTGGCTATGGCGGGTAAAGGCCTGATCATGGGCACATCGCATGAGAAAGTGATGAAAGCCCTGCCAGACAATGAAGTGATTGGTAGCAACGCAGACGATGCGGTTGCTCACTACTTAGAAAAACACCTGCTTTAATCTAGCCTGGTCTAATCGAAGCCATCTGAGTAAATAAAAAAGCAGCCACTGGCTGCTTTTTTGAACCTTACGCTAAAACCTTCCTCTAACGTTAACGAGAACTGAGTACTTCTTTACTTAAAATAGCCTGCCACTCCTGTTCGGTAACAGGCATGATGGATAAGCGATTACCGCGCTTCACCAGCGGCATCTCCGATAGCTCTGGCATGGCTTTCAAGGTTGCTAAAGGAATCAATCGCTCAGTTACTCGCACAAACTCGACATCCACCATAATCCAGCGCGGGTTGTCTGGTGAAGATTTAGGATCGTAGTAATCACTCTCGGGATCGAATTGAAAATGGTCTGGGTAGGCTTCTCTGGTTACTTTCGCGATCCCCGCTACGCCAACTTTTTTACATGATGAATGGTATATCATCACCAGATCTCCAAGTTTGGCGTCATCACGCATCATGTTTCGAGCCTGATAGTTGCGTACCCCCTCCCAACAAGAGGTTTTTTGTACCCTAAGAGTTTGAATAGAAAAGGTGTCGGGTTCTGTTTTAAATAACCAATATGCCATAATAAATCCAATTAACGGTTGCTTCGAGGAAGATATAACATGAAGGTAATGAAAAACCCAGTGACATGGCTAGTCGCATTCGCGCTACAAGGTTGCGTAACGGCGCCAGATACGCCGCAACAACCTGAAGTTGTTCCACCAGCAACCTTAGATGAGCCACTCAGCATTCAGCCGCAAACCTTCATCATGCGTGGTCAGGTTGTGGTTGGCCATGAGAGCCGAACCTTCATCCCTTGCGGTAGCCAGCAACAATACTGGTTAGACTTATCGCCAGAGCTAGCACTCGAGGCTCAAGGCTTAGCAACCAGACCTTATCAAGCCTTGTATGGTGAGCTCATCGGTCACCTAACGGTACCAAGCCAAACTGGATATAATGCCGACTTCACCGCGCGCTTCGTGGTTGACCAAGTCAATATCCTAACCGCAGAGAACCCTGATCGCTGTGACCAACCCTTGCGCTCTACTCGTGTGTTCGGCAATGAACCATTCTGGTCAGCGACTTTTGATAAAGACCAACTCAAATACACCAAGATGGGCGAACAGCCACAGCGACTCAATATCAAATCAAGCCGCACCACACCAAGCACTCGTGACTACCAACTAGAAGGTCAATCAGCGCAAGGCGAACTCAACCTGACGAAAGAGAGCTGTAGCGATGGCATGAGCGACTCTATCTATGGCTGGGAAGCGAAACTCAACCTTAATGACAGCAAGTACAACGGCTGTGCAACAGTATCTAACCAAGATCCTACGCTGGACTGGAGCGGACTCTACTTCGCAAGCTCAACCCAAAACTCAGGGTTCTCTATCAACCTAGAACTCAACGATGACCACAGCGCAATCACGACTTACTCGTACAGCAATGGTGACCCTTCGATTGTTGAACAAGGCTTCTGGCAGCAACTCAACCAAAATCAGGTTCAAGTAGTGATGACTCGCCACCAGCAACAATACCTGCTCTCTGAGCGTATCTTCACGCTCGATAACGGTAAGCTGGTCGCTGAGAAAGAGAAAGTAGGCAATGTCGTCTACCCGATAGCCAATGGTGGGCTGGTATTGTTTGAAGCCAAAAGCAAGCAGGCGCAAGTGAACGCGACCACAAACGTTGATCTAGCTGCAAAGCAGATTAACTCAAGTGATCAACTTGATCCAAAAGTCGACCAAGCGATCCGCGAATACTTTAAGATCAATAACACCTCACCAGACAATACTAAGTATCGCTGGTTAACCTACGACTTAAATGGCGATGGTAAAGAAGAACTGTTTGCCCAGCTCGATTGGTGTGGCTCTGGTGGCTGTACACTGCTTATTTTTGAGAATCATCAAGATAACTGGCGCTTCAATAGTCGAGTAACATTGGTTAAGGGCGACATACGCTTAGGTAAATCACAAAACCACGGTTGGCAAGATCTGATCTTCAATGTCAGCGGCGGCGGAGCAGAACCCGCGAAACACACTCTGTCTTACACTGGGGTTAGCTACCCACTCAACCCAAGCGTCGCGCCAGTCGCCGATGACGCTGACATCAGCGACGTGGTGTTATTTGCTGATGGCGTCTCACCAGCACAAAGCGGAGTTAAGCTATAACCATGAGTAATCAACAAGCTTGCGGTGGTTGTGGCTTCACTCATCAATGTATTTGTCATCGTATACCAAGTGTCGAAAGCCAAACTGATCTTGTACTGCTGACTCATGAGAATGAACTGTCGCGCGACACCAATACCGGGAAGCTGCTGCAACAATCGCTTAAGCAGTGCGAGTCGTTCGTGTGGCAAAGAAAAATGCCACCAGCCGAGTTGATAACATTACTTGAAGATGAAACACGACAGCCTTTTCTGTTGTTCCCAAGTGAAGAGAGTATGGAGTGTCAGCAAGCGGTATTGAACGAAGCTAATGACCAAAAACCGTTATTCATCATCTTGGATGGCACATGGCAAGAAGCGAAGAAGATGCTCAACAAGAGCCCGTGGTTAAAAACCATTCCTCAGGTTCATCTCGATATTACCAGCGAATCCTCCTATACCCTACGCCGCAATCAAGACAGCGGTCATCTATGTACTTGTGAGGTAGGTGTCGAACTGCTCAGAGCACTAGGTGAAGAAGAGCCTGCAAGGCTGATTGACGATTACTACCAACATTACCTCAAAGTATTCCAAGCGGATAAGTGTGGTCACTTACTCAAATAGTTAAGTACAGAGGCTTGAGATAAGTAGCGTGATCCAAAAGGGTGATCCATAAGCTCACCCTTTTTTACATCGTACTTTAATCTATTGAACCAATTAATGTTTCACGTGAAACGATCTACTACGTCAATCGCCCCATCAAAACAGACGCTGGGGTTCACCAAAGTGGTAACCCTGCAAGTAATCAACCCCCATCTCCTCTGCTATTCGACATACCTGTTCATTATGAACGAACTCCGCTACCGTCTTAGCGTTTAAGATATGACACAGACTGACGAGTTGTTGAGCTATCTTACGTTGCTTCTTATCTTTATCGATATTGCGAATCAGACTACCGTCAAGCTTAATAATCTGTGGTTCAAGCTTTATGATCTCATCAATGTTGGAATAGCCAGAGCCAAAATCATCAACAATGATTCTCGCCCCGAGAGCCCGGAAGTGGTCACACACCTCAATCATTCGGCCATAATCTTTGATCTGTTCTGACTCGAGAACTTCTAAACCAAGTCTCGTGGGATCGTTGATGTCACAGATGGCAGCCTCGAGAACCTCAAGTGTCTTATCACTCAACAAGTCTTGTGGGGAAAGGTTGATCGAGAACGGGCTCTGCTTATCCGCCATATAACCTATTGTATTCTTAATCATGTGTCGGCTAAGTCGAGTATAGAGATGCGTATCAGCAATCATAGGTAGAAACTTACCTGGTGGGACAATAGTACCATCTGATTCCATGATTCTGACCAAACACTCTTGGCCAATCATTTCGTGAGTGCCCGATGCCACAATAGGTTGTGAGTAAGTGATAATATTCTGATCTAAGATCGCTCGGCTTACGCAACTCAACCAACCTAGTTGTTCCTTACGATCTTCTTCACTGACTTGAATGTCTTTGGCGTTAGTAATATGGGTATTGTTACGCACCCCATAACGTCGAGCTTCAATCGCTTTTAACAAAATCTCATCGCCCGTGTCGGTTAAGAAGTCGCAACGACTGGCGAAACCACCACACAGAGAAACCGACAGGTAATCAATATCGGTTAATCCATACGGCTCAAAATTAATGTGTTCAATATCATCAGCAAATTCAATGAAACCTTGCTCTATCTTCACGCTATCAACGCGCGCATTAAAGATGATCGCCCATTCGCCAACCCCAATACTGAAAAGTTCTACTTTTAATTGAGACGCCTTACCCACACGAAGCTGCAATCGCTCAACAAAGTGATTGGACAAATCGAGTAACAACTGGTCCCCTACTTGGTAACCATATTTTTCGTTAACCTGATGAAAGTTGGTTAACTTGAGTGTCAGCAAATGTTCAGTGAGAGTAATCGTATTGAGGCGTTCTTTTAGTACAATACGATTCGGTAAGCCAGTACGAGAATCAATCCGATAGCTTTCCGTTAATTTTCGAGCCTGTAGGTGAAGTTTTTTCTCCATCTGAGTGTTCACGCTATCGAGATCGGCGACTGCGTTTCTGACAAGATTAAGCAGTGGCGACACCGTTGAGCCACACTGAAAATCTTCACTGTGAAACTCTTTGATTTCGTCCGACTCGCGCATCGCAATGTAGGTGAGGCTGTGGTGAAGTATCTCTTGGCGATCTTCATTACGATATAACTCCCCCATACAGTATGCACCGCACGCATCCACTATCCCCTCAAATGGCTTCAACTCAAGCTTACTATCAATAAATTCCAGCCGAGAGACACAGTTATAAATGATCACAGATTCAGGTTGATGCATAGCAAGTACCTCTGCACCATGACGAACTTTTTCTGCGCTCAAAGATGGGTGATTATAACAAAACTGCGCTTCCTCTCCGGTATGCCAAGGGCTATCAAACTCAATACTGCCATCATCATTAATGCGCCGCGGTGTCGAGATTTCCTTCTTTCTGCCTAACTCTCGATAGAGCGGAAAACTCATCAACTGGCTAAAAGGCAGGTCTTTTCCATCAGCAAGATAATATTTGAAAACGTCGATAGCTGGTTTGTCATTCAGCGAATATAAGCGATTTCCCACCGCGTGAGTCACTCTCAATTTTACCCCAATCGGATTCCACTCAGAGTACGCATCCGACCACACCTTCAGTTTGGGGTTAGTCAAAGCCACTGCTACGCAAGCGTGTTGGTAGGTCTGTTCGTTATGTAAAACCCAACGCCCAAATTCGCTTTCCTGACACAACCCACCAGCAATGGGGAATACGTAAGGTAGGTTTTCAAAAGCACTATAGATAGGGTAATCGCGACCTTCAATCTGATCGCACAGGCTTATCACCGCTTTGGTATCTTTAGATAGCTCCAACTGGGAAGCCAGTACTTGGCTGTCATGATTGAGGTTGCCCGTAAAAGGCTGAACGGTAGAGGTTAAATTTGTTTCGTTAAATTCACTGATAATGACTAAGGTACATGCACTCTTGAGAGTGTTATCACAGATCACATGACGAGCACTCTGCCCGATTAAAGTGGCACGGTTTAAATGATTTAAGGCGACACTCGCAATACCACGAGCAACATCAGAGGATTGATCTGAGAAAAGTTGAATAAGGTATTGCTTATTGTCACACCACTCTCGCTGATCGAATTGAGATTTGAATAACTCCTCAGTGTGTGCGAGAAATGTAAATGTTTGCATGCCAACCCTTGTTCCAAATCGAGTAAAGTGAATAACCTGCTATGACTGAAATGAATCGCGAATAACGCCGCACCAATAAGCCTAGTCTAAACCAAGTTTGAATAGCGACTAATCTAGCTATTCATATTATAAATGCGGCGTAATGAGCTTACAGTAGCGGTTAAATCAGTCGCACGAGATCGCTAAGTTGGTCTATTTCAACATCAGGTAGCACTCTTGCCTTAGGAGATAGGTATAAACTGGAACCAATGTCATTAAACCAGCATGCTTGGAAACCACTTCGCTTCGCACCGTAGACGTCGGTTCTAAGATGATCGCCAACATGAAGAATGTTCTCAGCATCACACGCTAAGTCTCGTTGGGCTTTATCAAACATATCTGGGTAAGGTTTAGCTCTGCCATCAGGGCCAGCTTTAAGGATTCGTTGAAAGTACTGCCCCAAACCGATTTGATGAGGATCCACATTACCATTAGTAATCGCAACCAAAGGAATACGTTGGCTAAGTTCTGTCATCACTCGATGCGTTTCTTGAGGGACATCGACTTGATTACGTAGCCATAATGCATGTTCGATACCTTCACGAGCCGCCTGCTCTGCTTGCTGCTGTGAATAACCCAACTGCAGTAAGCCGACCTTAATCTGAGTCTCGCGCCATACGGTGACATCGTGCTTTAAATTGGGGTTTTCAGCAGCGACCTGTTGTTTCACCCCCTGCCATTCTTCTTGTGATAAAGAAGCCGACACCGGATGTTTTTGATTCAACCATTGCGCCATCTCTTTTTCTACTTTCATTATCACAGGCCAGTTATCATACAAGGTGTCATCCAAGTCAAAGGTCATCGCTTTGATGGTCTTCAACCCTCGATAAATTCGCATAGTAAACCCTTATCTAACCTTTGTTCTTCTTACGTGCTCTTGGGTGAGCTTGATCGTACGCTTGGGCTAAGTGTTGGAAGTCTAAGTGGGTATAAACTTGAGTAGTCGAGATATTTTCGTGCCCCAACAGCTCTTGGACAGCTCGAAGGTTCTGGCTAGACTCAAGCACATGCGTTGCAAACGAGTGGCGAAGTTTATGAGGGCTTATGTGGCTCGCCACAGATTGCTTCTTACCCCAATCTTCCATACGTTTTTGTACACTACGGTGAGAGATGCGCGTTCCTAACTTAGAGACAAACAAAGCGTTTTCACCCGGTGAAGCTAAGTCACCGCGTACTTTTAGCCATTTGTCGACCCACTCTTTAGCCAAACCAGAAAAAGGCGCTTTGCGTTCTTTGTCGCCCTTACCAACCACGCGAATTTCACCCTGTCGACCCAACACATCTTTTAGATTGATGCTGACCAACTCCGCCAATCGTAACCCCGCACCATACATCACTTCCATCATAGCTCGGTCACGAATCGATAATGGGTCGTCTCCACTCACTTCAAGCAACTGACCAACCTCGTCGACATCGAGGTTTTTGGGTAGAGGGCGCTGCTTGCGAGGTGCTGAGACCCCTTTGGCAGGGTTGGCGGTCATTTCGCCACGCAACACAAGGAAATCAAAGAAGCTACGTAGTGAAGACAAGCGTGTTGCGATACTGCTCGCTTTCATCCCCTCACGCATGCCTTTACTGGCAAGTTGTCTTACCCACGCCGCGTCCACTTGCCCCCAATCTTTCAGCCCGAGGGTGACCAAGTGTGCGGCCATAGTTTCAAGCTGTTGTTTGTAATTACGTTGAGTGTGTAGGCTAAGCCCCTTCTCGCTTCTAAGGTACTCATAAAAGCGAGAAAGTGGAGTTTGAAGACGATTAGGAAGAGGTGCTTTGGGCTCTAGGCTCATTATTTATCTGCCAAGGTAAGGTGTCCGCCAAATGCGCAACGACAAGCGCTAAATGGCGTAAAAATAGCGTATCCATATACGGTTGGAAATGACCACCATCTTCACTAGAGAAGGCGAGCAACCCCAACGGAGACTGCTTAGCAAGTGGTAGTACTACATAAGAGCCTAGCTCTGGTACTTGAAAATTACCAAACAAATCTTGTCTGTCTGCTTTTCTCAAGCGCCCTAGATAAGCATCTTTACCGTTAAAATGATTCCAACAAAACTTCGAATAACGCTCTTCATTAAGCTGATAGAAACCAGTTTGAGAAAGCACTCGAATATAAGCTTTAAGACCTAGATCCAATGCCTTCTGTTCAACGGTTTTAATCACCTGCATGAAGTCGTTGCACTTCAGTACTTGGACTTGAAGATCCATAAACTCATAGAAAGTTTTATCGTTATTCGCCGCCAGCGACATCAGGCCAGTGATCTCTTCTTCGAGCTCTTCGATTCTATGACGTTGTCGTTTTAGCTGGACTTCAACTAAGGAAACAGCGCCCTGCTCAACATTATTGATAGCAAGGCGATCGACCAAATCTTTCCTATCTTGAAAAAAATCTGGGTTATCACGTAAATATTCCGCGACCACTTCTGCGGTGAGTGCGTCGGCTTCAACGTAAGACAAAACCTATCCTTTATGTTTTATGAATCTATTTGTGATGAATCGTTATTAACAAGAAAGTTGACCATCAAACACATGTGTTGCAGGGCCTGTCATAAACAGAGGCTTACCCGGGCCTTGCCAACTAATGTGTAAGTCACCGCCAGGTAAACGAACCTTCACATTCTCAGCCAGCAAGCCTTGAATGATACCAACCGCAACCGCGCCACATGCACCGCTGCCACATGCTTGAGTTTCACCTGCACCACGTTCGTAAACACGTAAGCGAACCTCTTCACGGTTAACCACTTGCATAAAGCCAGCATTCACACGCTCAGGGAAACGTTCATGTGATTCAAGAAGTGGACCTAGCGTTTCAACATCAGCAGTGTCCACATCATCAACAACCGTGACGACATGTGGGTTACCCATACTCACAGCGCCGCAGAATAAAGTGTGCTCGTCCGTTCTTAGGATATACGTCTTCTCTGACTGCTTTGCCTTAAAGGGAATCTTGCTAGGTTCGAACTCAGGCACACCCATATTGACGGTGATCTGGTCATTATCCTCAATCTTAAGAGCCATTTTACCTTTCTTGGTGCTCACGTTGATGCTGTACCTATTCGTTAAACCTTTCATTCGAACGAATCGTGCAAAGCAACGAGCACCATTACCACACTGTTCCACTTCACTGCCATCCGCATTAAATATGCGGTAATGGAAATCAGTTTCTGGATCATAAGGAGCCTCAACCACAAGCAGTTGATCAAAGCCCACACCAGTGTGACGGTCCGCCAAACGACGGATCAAATCTGGAGAAAAGAAGATATTTTGAGTAATGCAGTCCACGACCATGAAATCATTGCCCAAACCATGCATTTTAGAAAAGTGGAAGTGCATAACGCTTAAAATTACTCCGGAAGAATGTTTTCAAGTTCCCACAGACTCGTAAGCTCTTCACGCTGACGAACCAAATGAGTTTTATCGCCATCAACCATCACTTCAGCCGCACGCGAACGAGTGTTGTAGTTAGATGACATCGCGAAGCCATAAGCACCAGCGGAGCGAACTGCTAGTAAGTCACCTTCTTCAAGAACAAGGTCACGATCTTTACCTAGGAAGTCACCCGTTTCACAAATAGGGCCAACCAAATCATAGGTCACAGCCTCACCCTGACGTGGGCTCACTGGCACAATATCCTGCCATGCTTGATAAAGCGCGGGACGCATTAGGTCGTTCATTGCTGCATCGATGATGGCAAAATTCTTATGTTCTGTTGGCTTCAGGAACTCAACTTTTGTTAATAATACACCAGCGTTCGCCGCAATCGCTCTTCCTGGCTCGAAAATCAGCTCTAGATCAGAATGATTTTCTAATCGAGCAAGCAAAGCTTTCGCATAATCGGAAGGTTGTGGTGGCAATTCATCGCGATAAACCACACCCAAACCACCACCTACATCGAGGTGCTTGATATTAATACCATCAGTTCGCAGTTGATCGATAAGTGCAAGCAGACGGTCTGTTGCATCGATGAATGGTTCGAGATCCGTTAACTGAGAGCCAATATGACAATCGATACCATGGATAGATAAGTTATCGAGTGTTTGTGCAAAAGCGTACACGGCAGGAGCACGATCGAAAGCAATGCCAAATTTGTTATCACGCAAACCAGTAGAAATATAAGGGTGAGTGTTGGCATCAACATCTGGGTTGATACGCAGTGAAATAGGCGCTTTAACACCCAATTCGCCCGCCACTTTATTTAACCGTTCGAGTTCTGGTTCAGACTCTACGTTGAAACACTTAATGTTCAACTCAAGCGCACGCTTCATTTCAGCGGCTGTTTTGCCGACCCCAGAGAACACAACTTTCGCCGGATCGCCACCGGCAGCAATCACACGCTCTAACTCACCGCCAGAAACGATATCAAAACCAGAACCCAAGCGAGCTAAAGTATTCAATACACCAAGGTTTGAGTTAGCTTTAACGGCATAACACACCAAGTGCGGATGCTCACCAACTGATGAATCGAACGCGTTCCAGTGGCGTTCTAATGTTGCACGAGAATATACATACAGCGGTGTACCATATTGCTCTGCGAGTTGTGAAAGTGCGACGTCCTCAGCCCAAAGCTGGCCATCTTCCTGATAGTTGAAGTAATCCAAAGTTCTTATCCCTTATAAATAACGATTTCTGCGTGTTTCACTTATTCTGATTGTTCTACCTGTTGTACTTCATCAGGATCGTACAACGGACCTGTTTGACCACAACCAGAAAGTCCAATAACGGACACCATAAACAGAGCGGTAATTAATTTTTTCATTTTGCATATCGTGATTATTAACTCAATGCCCCCTATAATCGCACCACACTCAGGAAAAGCAATAGGATAGAAAGGATGAACGATACTGAATTTCATCAACTGGTCGATATACAGATGCAAAACATCGAAGAAGCCATCGATGAATCAGAGGCAGATGTTGATTACGAAGTGACAGGCAACGTGATGACGCTGGAATTTGAAGACCGCAGCCAGATCATCATCAATCGCCAGGAACCAATGCATGAGGTCTGGTTGGCGTCGAAATCAGGAGGCTTTCACTTCAAGTTAGTTGGCGACAAGTGGACATGCTCAAAGACTGGTATGGAACTGTTTGAGATGGTTAAAGAAGAATGCGTGAAACACGCAGGTGAAGAAATTGATTGGGTTTAATCATTTGTAAGAAAAACTAAAAGGAGTGAATCAATCACTCCTTTTTAATATCTACCCGCTGATATAAACCTAAATATTTACTATCTTCGAACTCCGCGAAGACAAAATAGCATCGTTGCGATAAGGCACAACATAAGAACTGCCTTCTTCCGGATGAACAATTTGGTAATACTGAGGTAGATTGAAATTAATCAACTTAGATGACACCTTTGTCTCATCTTTTACCGAGGTATAGAAAGAGTTCACGCTCGCAATCATCTCATCTTTCTCACCATTGTATTGGTGGTAAGCCTCAATTTGATTAGATTCATCCAATACGTAAATATTGAAACCTTTATCCGTATCTTCAAAGAAAAATTGAATTAAACCTTCACTCGCAAAACCATCCACCACTTCTGGTAGTTGGTATTCTTGTTCCTTATCGAGCATCAATAGCGGTGAGCCCTTCAACTTATTCGTTGAAATACTACGATAGAAATCAACCGAATTTTCGAGCATTTGTACCGATACTCCACGACGTTCGAAGAACAAACCGAACATCTTGTTCGCTAAGCGGATCGCCTTAAAGCGACGACGTTTCTCTGGTTCGATCGGTTTCAAGCGTAAATCAATACACTCAGCCAGTAATTGATAAACCGTGTTACGCATCACACCGCGCAAATTTTTACTGTAGCAGAAAACATCAACAGACTCTGGCGGCAAGGCATCTTGGTGCATTTTGCCAAGTACCGTTTTCAAAGCATCTAGCATTGCAGTATCACCTTGGAAATGAAGTGTACGCACTTCATGCCAAGAGTTTCGATAAACCAAATCAACACTGCCGACTAAGCTCTTACCTTCTTCTCCAAAACTGAAAATATCAGCGTTCTTCACATCCACTTTTAATGCACGACCTGTTAACTCCGAAGTTGGGTCATTTTCGAAGTTGATGAACATCGCCAGTTGGCTTATCTCACACGGACTCGCGAGCGCTTGCATGCTTGGACGACGCTTATGCAACGAGAAGGTATTACGCAGATCACTCACCATTTGATAGAACTTATCAATATCAATATGAGCATCACGAACGACAGAATGCAAACGAGTTGATTCCGTAATTAAACCATTAAAGAATGACCAAGCCACCAACTTACTCAAGTACTCATGGTGCTCGAGCGATGGCTGCCCAAGGATTCGATGGGCAATCAATGGTTGTTTGTACAGATACCAACCGGCCTTGTTAGCTTGGCCTTGGCGAACCTCAATAAAGCTCAAATCCGGCTCATGGAGATCCGGTGAGATTTGTGGGTTCAATAACGTCACTTTACCTGGTAACACTTCAAAAGCCGCATAAAGCTTACGAGCTAAGATACTGATATCTTGTGGGCTAATCGCTGAAGTAATGTTATTACGACGAGCAAACTGAATCAGATTACGATAGCTCAGCATCAATGCATCAAGCAGTGCATGGTGCACAACTTTGACCTGCTCAACCTTCCAGTTACGGCGGTTATCGAGCTCTGCAATGATTTCATTCCCCCAATTCCAAGATGTTGTCATCTCAGTCAAAGCTTCACGACGCCACGCCACAGATCCCATACCCGCTTCACGTGACAGTTTCTCATGGGTTTTCAGGTAGAAACAGCGTCTCACTAGATCCAGTCGAATATGATCGTTTATCCGCTCTAGGTAACGAGTCACCTTCTCGAGCATCAGATAGTAACTATCCATACCATAGAGATCAGGTTCATCCGTAAAAAAGCGACGCTTGGTATCAATACTTAGAAGTTGTGTATTTGGGTATTCCCAAGAGTAAGCTTCTAACAAGATCGCCTTCAACACCGATTTATACGGTGAGTCGATACTCTTATACAGTTGCCACAAGTTGGAGCCAAAATACTCTTCAGCAGGGATGCTATTCAACTTACCGAAATCAATCCACTGCGAACAATCAAGAGCCCCACCCTGACATAAGCCTTGAACATACTCGTCATAGCACTCCTCCATTTCTGGCGGAATGATTTGCCATAACAGGCGTTGACCAGCCAAACGAACCGCAGAACGATAAAATTCATCAAGTAATAATAGGTGCTGAGACGAACCACAATTATCACCAGTCATCTCTTCAGAATGATTCGAACGGAAACGCTCTTCGTCCATCAGGAAAAAGTTAGCTTCAATGCCTAAGGTTTCAGCCCAGTCCGTAATAAGCAGACATTTATTCGTCAGGCTATCACGCGACGCGCCATCCATATCCGACGAAACACAGACCCAAATATCGAGATCACTAGAGGTGCTTTGGCCAATAGAAGAAGTGCTACCCATGGTGTACAGACCCAGGATAGCAGGCTCAGTAGCCTCGGTGAGTTTGCCACCCAGCGTTAATTCAGTATCAGATACAAATTGCTTTTGGAATGAGTTTAAGGTGAAGCTTCGTATTCCAAAAGGAACTTGCTCGTCGTAATAACCAGGCATCATGGGATGATTAAAATGAAGCAGTGCAGGTATTAGGTTGAAAACTCGCTGACCTTGCAAAGTCATCAACGCCAACGCACGATCAATGCGCTGTTGGTTTAGATTGTCCAATCGTTGAATCAAAGTCTGAGTGTAAGCCTGCAAGGTAAGTCCTTGGTTTAAGATAAATGCACTTCTGTTTAGTTACTAAGCGATACAAGCAACAAAACGTGATCAATTTAACACTTTTACCTCTAATGGTAAAGCAAAGGAACCAGTCTCGCCTACCAACTCCTTAATGACAATAAGTAAAACTCACGGCGCCGTAGTGTCCTCTTTATTGACTATTTCTAATAATAGCCCATGTTTCAAATGAGATACTAATCACACTATTTTGGTGAACTAATGAAAATCCCTCAGCTATCAAAGCATGGGATGATCAAACAGTAAAAATTTTCTTTTCACAATGATAGGATTAAGCAATTAAAGAACCTATACCGGAAACACCATGACAAATTCAGCACCAATCCGTATCGCCACCAGAAAAAGCCCTCTTGCCCTTTGGCAGGCATACTTTGTAAGGGATGCTCTTCAAGCTGCTCACCCTGGCTTAGAGGTTGAGTTGGTAACGATGGTGACCAAAGGTGACGTCATCCTCGATACCCCGCTTGCTAAAGTCGGTGGTAAAGGGCTGTTCGTAAAAGAACTCGAAGTGGCAATGCTAGAGGGTCGTGCTGACCTAGCCGTTCATTCTATGAAAGATGTCCCTGTCGACTTTCCTGAAGGTCTAGGTCTGGTGACTATCTGTGAACGTGAAGATCCTCGTGATGCTTTCGTATCAAATACCTACAACAACATCGACGAACTACCACAAGGCGCTATCGTTGGTACATGTAGCCTGCGTCGCCAGTGTCAATTACTTGAATACCGTCCTGATCTAATCATTAAAGAACTGCGTGGTAACGTGGGGACTCGTTTAGGTAAACTTGATAATGGACAATATGACGCTATCGTACTGGCAGCGGCTGGTCTTAAACGCCTAAAATTAGAAGAGCGCATCCGTAGCTTCATCGCACCCGAACAATCTCTACCTGCCGTTGGACAAGGTGCGGTAGGGATCGAGTGTCGCCTTGATGACGAACGACTCATTAAACTTCTTGAACCACTTAATGACAAAGACACCGCTGATCGTGTGCTATGCGAACGTGCAATGAACCTGACTCTGGAAGGTGGTTGCCAGGTTCCTATCGGTAGCTACTCACTATTGGATGGCGACAACATTTGGCTGCGAGCACTTGTCGGTGAGCCGGATGGCTCTAAAATGGTTCGCGGCGAGATCTCAGGCTCTCGTAAAGATGCTGAAGCGCTTGGCATTACTCTAGCAAATCAACTGCTAGATGACGGTGCGAGAGAAATCTTAACCAAGCTCTACGCAGACCAAGAATAATCATGACCGTGTTGGTAACTCGCCCCGGCTCTGAGGGGCAATCGCTTTGCCAACAACTTGCGGATGAAGGGATTCAAGCAATCCATCATCCGCTTATTCGAATCGTTGATAGCACCCTAGCCGAGAACCTAGGTTCTCAGCTCAAAAACAGCGATATCGTAATAGCAGTCAGTCACCATGCAGTGACTGCTGCCCAGATCATCCTTTCGAAAACCTCTTCTATTTGGCCAACTTCGCCGCTTTATCTTGGCGTCGGTCAAAAAACCGCGCATATTTTAAGCAAATCTTGCAAACAAAAAGTAAACTACCCTCAGGTGAGTGATAGTGAACACCTTCTTAAACTGGCTGAACTTAATAGCGTAAATAATAAATCCATTTTGATACTGCGTGGCAATGGTGGGCGGGAGCTTATTAGGGATTCTTTAATCAAAAGAGGTGCACAAGTCTCTTATTGTGAGACCTACCGTAGAGAATATATTCCTATTAACGACCACAATACCTATCAAACATGGGTAAACAAAAAAACATCTAAAGTTGTCATCACTAGTCAGGAACAATTGGAGTATCTCTGCTCAATAACCCCTGACGAGTATTTGGCTTGGCTTTCAACAAGACAACTATTTGTCCCAAGCCAGCGCATAGCAGAACGAGCACAACAGCTCGGCTTCTCCAATGTGACCAATACTCAAAGTGCTACGAACCAAATATTACTGGCTGCTCTCCGGCCTTAGCTAGAAACAGGAAATAAGCATGACAAGCAAAAAAAATAATGAGCATATTGAACCTGAAAAGAAACAAGATACTCAGCCAGTCGTTGTTGAAGACGAAAAAGCTGAATCTACAGAGACAAAACAGCCCGAACAAAAACTTGATGCCTCTGCGTCAAACACCACTCAAAATGAGCAGTCTCAAGCTGAACATAAAGACCAAATAGAGAAAGCGGAAAAGCAAGGTAAGCGCGGTGTCAAACTAGGCGCTATTGCGATCGCTATTTCTATTCTTTTCAGCGGTGGCATTGCCTTTCAAATGCAACAAAAGAGCGCAGATTATTCAGCTCAAATCGCAGCGCTTCAAGCGCAACTACAAAATACCCAATCTGCAGTAAATAAAGACCTACAAACCATCAAGCAAGAGACCATCCAAGAAGCATCGCAAGCAGTAGAGAAAACTCAGGTTGTACAAACCCAACAACAACAGAGTATTCAAAGCTTACAACTAGCGGTTGCAGATGTGAAAGGACGTCGCCCGAACGACTGGTTACTTGCCGAAGCCGATTACCTCGTAAAACTTGCCGGCCGTAAACTCTTCCTAGAACATGATGTTGTTAGTGCAACCAAACTAATGGAAAGCGCCGATCAACGTATCGCCGCACTGAATGACCCTAGCTTAGTGTCTCTGCGTCAATCCATGACCAATGACATTACTAAGCTTCGTACTGTTCCTCTCATCGACCGTGACGGCTTAGTTCTGCATATCACAAGCCTACAGCAACAAGTCGATATTCTACCGCTTGCTAATGCGATTCTCCCTGAAGCGACAGTTGTTGAGAAAAAGGCGGTGTCGCAAGATATTAATGATTGGCAGAATAACCTGATGACATCGATGAAAGACTTCTCAGAAAACTTCATCACTTTCCGTAGCCGTGATGGAGAAGCCGTTCCTCTATTATCACCAGAGCAGCACTTCTACCTACGTGAAAATATCAAAGGTAAACTAGAGACAGCCATTCGCGCAGTCTATAAAGAACAAGGCGATATCTACAGTGCTGCACTGCAAACAGCTAACGAGTGGTCGAAATCATACCTAAACCAAGATAACAACTCAGTAATCGAGTTCGAAAAGGCGATTAAACAGTTAAGTGAGCAGAACATCTCGGTTAAATACCCAGTAAAACTTGAGTCTCAAAATGAGTTGTCGGATGTGATTCGCGAACGTCTACGCCGTGAGGTAACGGTAATGACCTCGGAGGAAAAATAATGATTCGTTTGATTTTTCTTTTTCTCATTCTAGGTGCAGGTTTGTTTGTCGGTACACAGTTCTCTGGCCAACAAGGTTATGTACTGATTTCAATTGCTAATAAGACGATTGAAATGAGTGTGACAACAATGGCTATCTTTGTGATTGCCCTTTTAGCTGCACTATTTGGCTTGGAATACCTATTTAAAAAGCTTATTTACGCGAGCTCAACCACTTGGAACTGGTTCAGCGTTCGTAAACTGAAACACTCTCGTCGCTATACCAATGAAGGCATCATCAAACTTCTTGAAGGAGATTGGAAAGGCGCAGAGAAGAAGGTAACTCGTTGGGCTAACCACCACGACATGCCTCTGCTTTGTTACCTAGTGGCTTCTCAAGCCGCGCATGAACAAGGCAATACGGCTGAGCGAGATAAGTACATCGAGCTTGCTAGTCAACAAGACGACTCTCTATTGGCTGTTGAACTAACCAAAGCGAAACAGCAAATCAGTGAATCAAACTACGAAGCAGCATTCGATACTCTCTCAAACCTAAAAGGCTCGCACCCTAACAACACAGCAGTACTTGGCCTACTAAAAGCCACCTACATACAGCTTAAGTTATGGCAGCCACTGTTAGAATTAACGCCTAAGCTCGTTAAAAACAAACTTATGACTGCTGATGATCAACGAGATCTAGAACAAAAAGCACAATGCGGTTTGCTTCACGACGTCGCACAACAACAAGGTAGCGAAGGCTTAATAAGCCACTGGAATAAGCTTTCAAGAAAGCAAAAACAAAGCTCTCACCTTGTTTCCTGCTTTGTGAAGCAACTGATCGCTCGTAGAGCTGATTCTGAAGCCTTCACTGTGATAAAAGAGAACATTGCAAAGAATGGTTCAAATGAACTCTACATGTTGCTTCCTGAACTTAATCTAGCCGATCACCATCCAGTGGTTGTGATGCTAGAGCGCGCAATCAGTAAAGATAGCAACAATGCAGAAGCACACAGTGCATTGGCTCAGTTCTACCTAAGAGAGCAAAAATGGGCAGAAGCGCAAAGTCACTTCGAAAAAGCACTCGCACTTCGCTCTAATGTGTCAGATTACGGATACCTGTCAGATGCACTAGAGAAGCAAAACTTAACCAAAGCAGCTCACGAGGTATCTCGTAAGGCACTCACTCTAGTTCAACCAGCTTAATCTAGTACACCTAAAATGAAGCCGATGCTAAGCATCGGCTTTTTTGTATCTGCAGCTTGCCCTAGATAACTTCCAACTATACGACCTTTCATCAACTTCAGTTTAAGCTTAAATATCCCACTAGGAACTAGACTAGACACCACACGGAGGAACGAATCCAATCGATTAAGCAGCTTTAAGTGCGAATTCAGAGCTAGAAGAGTTGAGCTGTATAAGATGATTCAATTAGGGTCTCTCCAATGAAACTTAGAGAGACTTTAGCTCTAATTCTAGCGATAGTGTTTAAATAGAAAACAAACTATTTAGAAGCGATAAGAGCTGACAAATATTCGCTATACGAACATCTAGCCTGACTAGGGCTATACCGGAGAAAGATCAAATACCTAAGAAGATTTTAGATTAGGTGTGAACTCAGAGTTCGACGATCCATTTCCAACTATAGAGTCAGCAATCCAAGTAGCTCTTGCTTCATAAAAGTGAATATATATTACTTAAATACCATCGCTAGAATTTGTCACGATCAACTCATTAAATAAAGCTCACTTGTTATCAGACCCTGAAGACATAGAGATCACAATGAGTAATCGAGCTTTCTGATCTCAATAGGTTCAAGGGGAATGGAAGGTAAGCAACCTCATACAAATCATTGCCAGAACGATGAAAGCCTAGTCGTAAGACTAGGTTTTCTGATAAATAGTTGAGGGTTTACCTCGGGACTCTTTTCGTCTAAGGACGAAACACTAAGATTTAAACGCAAAAAAGCCCCGCTATTTCTAGCAGGGCTTTTCT
>NZ_JAPPTM010000022.1:0-59020 GCF_027587105.1 Vibrio sp. RW | reverse complement strand
ATCATATATATGTAAATATATAGAGTTTTTGAGTATCGCACCCGAAGTCGGTGAATGTACTAGAGTGTGACAGCCTTAAATGTAAGAGAGCATTATTGGGCCAAATCAGCGATAAATGTTTGCTTGTAACTTACACTGGTTTTTAGCTCGTTCTTAATCCATTGGTTAAACAAGCTAAAGTCAGAATGTAACTGCCAGAAAAGGGATGCAATAACTCGCTTACCAAAAAAATCAGGGTGGTCTGTAATGACCTTAAGTTTATTTTCTTTTACGTTACTTTCAATAAGAAACCCAGGTAAAAAAGCGATGCCTTTTTGAGCATTACATAAATCGATGATGGTTTCTAAATCATCCAATCGCCATAGATTATACGAAGCGATGTTCGACAAATTAAGAAGTTCTTCACACCCATCCATTAGCAGAACACGTTTCAATGAAGCGTGAGCCTTAAAGGATACTAAGTCTTCGTGGACTACCCACCAACAGTTGACGTGGAATAACTCTTCTATATTAAAGTCGTTATTTGTCTTGTGATATGGATTACCTAACGCTAGGTCTATCTTCCCCTCGTTAATATAATTACCTAAAACGAAACTTGGCTTAGTAACAACAAGTAAGTCGACATTAGGAAACTCTTCTGAAAATGCCAATAGTGTATTTCTAACGTTTTTATTAAACACCAGTGGATCTATACCTACCCGGTAAACTATTTGGTCTGATATATTCATTTGTTTTGCAATTGTAACTAACTCACGATATTTCGAGACAACAGGTAAAGATAACTGGAATAGGCGCTCTCCTTTCTCTGTTAACCAGACTTTAGAGTATTGTCTATTAAATAAATTGAAACCCAAGTCAGACTCAAGGTTTTGAACAGCTGTGCTAACTGTTGACTGAGATTTCCCAAGCTTACGGGCTGCAGAGCTAAATGAACCTTCCTCAACTACCGCTATGAACGAAACAATATTTTCGAAATGTAGTTTCATGATTCCACTAACCTTCTGACATAAATAAATTGTATTTTTATTATTTGTTGATTCAAAAAACAATAGCGTGATGATACTCGTATTTCAACATGTTTTATAATAAAGAAAGATGATTTAAATCCAGGGGCGTGTTTTAAGATTATATAAGCTAAATATAATCAATATTATTGATCTACCTCTTACTATTTAAAGTAATATAAATTTAGATTCATATTAACACTGAAAGTGCGATTTTGTTTAAGCTGTTGTAACTTATGTGGTTTTTTGTAGTTCTTGTTTTTGGTTATCGTTTGTTTTGATCGTTTTTTGCTCTACCTATAGATTAAATCGATAGAGGGTATTTTCCATAGTGTGAAGGTGATAATTATAATAGCGACGAATTTTCAACATCCCTTATAGGAAAAAATAATGATTACTAAGCTATACGTGAAAACAAGCATGTTTTTATCAAAATTCAAGAACGATGAGCGTGGTGTAACTGCGATTGAATATGGTCTTATCGGTGTTGCGATGGCTGTATTAGTCAGTGTGGCTGTGGGTAGTGGTGGCTTCATCACGGAATTAGGAAAAGCGTTTGATACGATTGCTAAAACGATAACGACCGCTGGTACAGCTAAGCCATAGTCTTCTATGTGAAAATATCGAAAGATATTTGTGCCAGACCTATGTTTTCCATTGGTCTGGCTCAGTTAATTAGGAACATCAATTAAGACATACTTTACGCTAATCCATATAAATCTAGGTGATATTTCTAATTGTGAGTTTTGACGTGTATTTACTGATTTTGGTATTCGTGTGTGTCTATGTATCGGCTACCGATTTTCTCTATCGAAAGATACAAAATCACACCTTGTTGATATTGCTCTTTTTACAATGTTTTTTGTCACCGTTAGACATTCAAATTATGAGCTTTCTGCTGGTGTTAGGGGGAGGGTTGATTGTTTACGCCCTGATTTGGATTGGAGCCGGTGATATTAAATATGCCGCAGTTCTATCACTTACTATACCTCTCAACGATTTGCTTTGGGCGTTTGTTATGACAGCTTTTGCTGGCGGTTTTTTAGCCGTTATTTATCTTGTAAAGAACAAGCTGATAAGTAAAAAGCTAACAAGAAAAACGTCGAACGACCAACAAGGTATTCCATATGGGATAGCAATTAGCGTTGGATTCTACTTGGTAATTTTAACTCAAAACACGCCACATATTTAACCCTCCAAGAATGAGAACATTATGAGATCTCGACTGGTATTACTTGTTGCCATTGCTGCCTTAATAGTGGGCGCGCTAGGCGTTGTCGATTTGTTGAAGAGTGAACCTCAACCGACAACGACCGCTGAAGTGGTGGAAGAAAAAAACGAAGAACATGTTGCCGTTTGGATGACCACGGAACCTTATGAAAAAGGACGTGCGATCGATGCGCAAGGTGTCGTAAAACAACAACTCCCTCTTAGTGAAGCATTAACGCTTGGTATCAGAGAAGACGCACAAATCAGCTTTTCACCCTCCACTTTACTCAATCGAAGCCTCAACGCTGGCGAGGTTGTACTGCCTGAATATCAAGTGACGCCCGGTCAGCCCGGATACATAGATCTTTTGGTCACAGAAGGCATGACGTTGTACCCACTTAAAGTCAGTGACAAAAACCTAATCAACGATTACATCCGTCCTGGAACGTCCATCGATATCCTCACTGTGAGTTCTCCAAACGATAACTTAGCCGGAATTATCGATAAGCCGAAGCGCTTTAGAGGGGTGAAGGCGTCAATGTTTCTTAAAAACGTCAAAGTACTCAACATTGGAAATGATGCAACTGGCGATAGTTCTATTACCGCTCGCGCTCCGAGTAAAGAGGACGGACTGACTACGGTGGTCATCGAAGTCAGCCCCGACGAGTTACCAAAACTTGCATTAGCGCAACGAACAATGCACATCGAAATTTACCGAAGCCAAACCTACACGCAACCTGAGTATGCAGAGGTGCGCAATATTATCGATAACTATACCGGGATTGCTGAGTTACGTGGTAACGAGAACAACCCGAGAGAGGCTTTGTGATGATGATTCACCATCGAATCAAACAAGTACTGTTTGCTTCCATTCTAGCGCCGCTGATTGGCTTACTTTCTATAACAAACGCTTTTGCCGCCGATCGCTCCATCACGCTCAACGATGGTCAGCACATCCAGTTAAAAAGTCCAATTGGCCAAGTGTTTATTAATAACCCTGACATCGTCGACTACAAAATAATCAACGATAACACGATAGTTGTGTTCGCCAATGCTATTGGGCAATCGCGACTGATCGTCTATGGCATAGATGGTGATGTTCTGCTTTCAGACCGCATTATTGTTGATTTGGATTTAACGGATATTAGAAGACAACTCAAATTTCATTTCCCTGATGCCAAAGTCAAGATTCAGTCTGTGGGAGAGCAAGTCGCCGTGAGTGGTCTTGTTGATTCCGAAGCGACTCGTGACGATATCTATCGTTTGGTTGCCACTCTGCTTGGACGAGAAAAAACAGAGAAATGGGACAAAACGGTGAAACTTGAGTTTAAGTCCGACAACTCAAATTATGAAGAGCCCGAAAGCATGGTGTTTGCTCGCAATATGACGTGGGAAGGGATCATCGAACGCATTGAAGTTGCAACGACCCAGCAAGTGAACGTCAAAATATCAGTGGCTCAAGTCACCGAATCGTTTGGACAAACTGTTGGTGTTGATTGGAGCTCAGTCGGTTCAAGCGTTGGTGAATTTGTATTCGATCAGTTCGATGCGGCAAACCTAAGTACGTTAATCACTGCATTAGGCAATGACCAGATTGCTGAAGTTCTGGCTGAGCCTAACTTAACCGTGCTGTCCGGTGAATCAGCAAGCTTCCTTGTCGGCGGCGAAGTGCCCGTTATCGTGTCGACGAACAGCAATGTAAACATCTCTTTCAAAGAGTTCGGTATCAAACTCGATCTCACCGCGAAAGTGCTTAGCCAAGACAGAATCCGTATGCAACTCGCGCCAGAAGTAAGCGAAGTCGAAGGTTATGTCGAAGCGGCAGGAATCAAAGTTCCGCAACTGGCTTCACGACGTGCGATGACAACCGTTGAACTAGCCGATGGCGACAGCTTCGTCCTTGGTGGCTTGATGAGCAGCGCTGATTTGGAAAAAATGCAAAAAATCCCTTTTGTTGGCGACATACCAGTCTTGGGTGCTGCCTTCCGTAAAGCAACCACAGAAAGAAAACGAACTGAATTAATCATCGTTGCCACTGTGAATCTTGTTGAACCGATGAAACCGAAAGACATTCAACTGCCTTACATCAAGAAGACTTCCACATTGGCGCGTTGGCTAAACATTAAGTGGGATGGCAAATCGGTGACATCTTCCGATGCAACGATCCGTCTGTTGTCGCAAGGAGGGTTTATCCAATGAAGAAATTACTATTAATGGTGTTATTTACCTCGACAATTTTAGGCTGTGCCTCGGAGCAATATTTTGTCGGACATGGCGCTGAAGCCTTGGTGTACAAAGAGCATCACAGCTTTGACTTTACGATGAAAAATCGCGCTGAAACGGGCAAGCAACTTAACGAGTTGATTCAAGATATTGAGTCAATGGATAAAGAAGCCACCTATATCGTGGATTACAAATCAAACCGCAGCAAACAGATGTTGCAGGCGATCTTCGATCAATATCCGTCACATGTCATCGCGCCACAAAGAGTCTTGTATCGAAGCGCTCAGCTGTTGCCGAGCGACTTAAAGATTCAGGTGACCTTAACGCGTTTGAAGACTCAAGAATGCACGCCAGCACAGATTCACGTTAGGTTGAGGCAGCCAGACTGCTTTGCTGAGTCGATGCGCTTGAAGCAAGTGGCTTACAAGTCTCGATTGGTAGGAGAACAATAATGTTTGACTTGACTAAAGCATTAACAACGAAGGCTAAGCCAGTTCAGACAGGAACGCCAGGTGTCGCCGGATGTACTTTGTTCTATCAATCTCAAGAGTGTTTAGACCTTGTTCAAGAAGTCTTTCGATTTGAAGGATGGAATGATCCGGCGTGCGTTAAAGCCAATGCCAGTTTGACTAGGCTGACAGAGCAACAAAGTAGCCACATTGTGATTCTAGAACTAAATGAATCGACCAATGTTGTTGAAGACGCTAAATCTTTTGTCAGCAAACTACCCACACACAAAGGGGTGGTCGTGATTGGTAAAGAGGATGCTATTTCTACGCTTCGAGCTCTGAAAGACATGGGGTTTTATTACGTTTTTTGGCCGGTAAATAAGCAGGAGTTTGCTGACTTTTTTACTCACGTTAGCAAAAATCTTAAGACTTTCTCCGGTGTGAGCCAGAAACGCAAGGCGAAGCGAGTCGCGATTGTGGGCTCAAAAGGTGGAGTAGGCGCATCATTTATCGCAACTGAGGTCAGCTCACTATTATCGACACAAGGTTCAGACACGATTCTTGTCGACCATCAATATGCTGATACTAATATTGATGTTTTGCTAGGGCTAAAGGACTTTAAGCCGCGAACCATTGATGAGTTCACCGCGCCATTGCATGAAATGGATGAGGAAGGGGCGCTGAGTTACCTATTCAAAGCTCGTAAAAATTTACGTCTGTTGGCGATTGATGGCGATATGAGCCAAAACGATGTTCTTAACTACAATCAAACTCTGTGTGAGTTACTCGCGAGAAACACCAATTTCATTATTGAAGATTTTTCCGGTGGTGTGGATTTCAAAGTTGAACCTCAACTCTTGGTAGAAAATTTCGATGTGGTTGTGTTGGTGTTAGATGCGTCGATATCGTCCGTAAGAAGCGCTAAACGACTGATTGAAAAAATCTCCAGCTTACAGATCTCGTTGTCGTCGCGGACTCGTGTTATTACGATGCTGAACTATCACCGTCCGGAAAATGCTTACGTGTTACAAAAGTCCGATCTCACCAAATATTTAGGATCAAATGTTGATCTCGAAGTCGACTATTGCAAATCGTTAGCACACATCCTTATCGATGGTAAGCGAGGGCATAAGCATGATCGTCATATTAGCCGTTCTATGGAACAACTAGTGAAACTGATCAACGGCCAACCTGTGGATCAAAAGGGCATGAGCTCTTGGTTGAACAAGGTGCGTGTTAAATGAGTTCTAACAAAGACTTATACCTCGCATTTCGTGGCCAGATCTTTGAAGCGCTAGATGCAGAAGCGGTTCAGAAAATGAGCCGTCGAGACCTTGAATCGCAGATACAAGCAGCGGTTGATCTGTTGGCTAATAGTTACCAAAGACCGATCACATCAATGATGAAGTCAGGGCTAGTGAAAAGCTTAATCGATGAACTGTTTGGCTTGGGTCCTTTGCAACCCTTAGTAGAAGACCAGTCTATCTCCGATATTATGGTTAATGGGCCAAACAATATCTTCTTCGAACGACACGGTAAGGTACAAAAATCCGAAGTCTCGTTTGTGAATGAAGAGCAGTTGTTAGCCATTGCCAAACGTATTGCGTCACGTGTGGGAAGACGGGTTGATGAACTTTCTCCGACGGTCGACGCCAGGTTGGAAGATGGTAGCCGTGTAAATATCGTTATTCCTCCGATTTCTTTAGATGGCACATCGATCTCCATTCGTAAGTTCAGAGAGCAGAACATCGGTTTTGAAGATTTGATTGGCTTCGGTTCGATGTCTCCAGACATGGCAAGAGTGCTGATGATCGCTTCTCGCTGTCGTATCAATGTACTGATCTCTGGCGGTACCGGATCAGGTAAAACCACGTTGCTCAACGCGCTGTCTCAATACATCGCCGAAGATGAACGTATCGTTACGATTGAAGATGCGGCCGAGTTGCGTCTCCAGCAACCCAATTTAGTTCGACTGGAAACACGTACTTCAAGTGTTGAACAGACAGGAGCAGTAACTCAGCGAGAGTTAGTGATCAATGCGCTACGTATGCGTCCAGACCGCATTATTCTTGGTGAATGTCGTGGCTCTGAAGCGTTTGAAATGCTGCAGGCCATGAATACTGGGCACGATGGGTCGATGTCTACGTTGCACGCTAACACCCCACGTGATGCGATTGCTCGTGTTGAGTCGATGGTGATGATGGCGAACTTAAACCAGCCTCTTGATGCGATTCGAAGAACGATCGTGAGTGCCGTTCAAATGATTGTTCAGGTCAACAGGCTACGCGATGGGTCTCGTAAAATCACAAGCATCTCAGAAATCGTCGGTCTAGAAGGCGATAGCGTAGTGATGGAGGAGATCTATCGCTTTCGTTATGACGATGCGCATTACGGAGAAATCGTCAAAGGCGAATTTGTCACCGACGGCATCATGCAGCGATCTGAGCTTGTGAAAAAAGCGCAATTCTTCGGGCTCTATGACGAGCTGAAAGCATCGTTTAAGGGGGCATAGTATGCTTTGGATTTCGTTAATCCTGTTTGCGTTTGTTCTGCTTTTGATCCGAGATTCAAAGGTAAAAAAGGTCCACCAGTTTTTCAATATTGAAGAAATAGAAGCTGAAAACTTCAATGCCATTAACATCAAGTCATTGGTACGTAAACAAAACTGGCAAAAGATCAAAGAGTCAATTTCACCCACGTTGATGGTGTTAGGCCCGCGATCTTCTCTGTACATCGCGCTCTATATTACGGGTAGTATAATCGCATCTTGGTACATCGTTGTTGAGTTGTTATCTACCACCAATACGTGGTTGGTGCTTGGTTCATCTGTGGTGTTTACCCTATGCGGTTATCGATTCCTGATCACAAGAAGACGTCGAGAATTTGAGAATACGTTCCCTGATGCGTTGAATATTCTAATGAGTGCGGTAACTGCGGGTGACAGCTTAATGCAAGCCATCAGTTATGTAGGCGATGTTATGCACAACCCGATTGGTCGTGAATTTAAGCTGATGGGAGAGCGATTGAAGTTGGGGGAGTCTCCAGAAGTGGTGCTTCAACGATCGTGCAAAAACTACCCTTACCCTGAGTTTCTGTTTTTTACAGTAACACTCAGAGCGAATATTGCGCGCGGTGGACAACTCAAGGGTGTGTTGGCGCGGCTGATTAGAGTGCTGGTGGACTCCCGAACGCTAGAGAAAAAGAAGATGGCAATGACCTCGGAGGCTCGAATTTCTGCCAAAATAGTTGCAGCCATTCCTTTGATTTTTATGATTATCCTCAACTACGTTAATCCCGCTAATGTGGATTTTGTTCTCTACGATCCAGAGGGAAGACTTGTCTTGTTTTACGTGTTGGGTAGTGAGCTTTTTGGTTTGTTCATTGTTTGGTTGTTAGTAAGAGGAGTACGCGCATGATGTTATTAGCTTCCCTTATTATTCTGTTCTTTTCGCTACTATTTCTAATAGTCGACTCGATTCGTAGAGACCAACGACACAAGAAGGTTGCGCTTTATATCGGAGATAATTCGGTCCGTCCGCCTTCACGCGTAAATCGCTTTTTTGTTCGTTTTGGTAAGGAGCATCGGCATGAACTCGAGCAAAAAATGATTGAGGCCGGCTATTACAACACCGAATGGGCGAAATTCTATTTCCCTGCCAAGTTATTGGTATTGGCGTTGGTTTCTGGGTTGGTGTTATTAGGGGATATGTCATCAACCAACAAAATGATAGTGGTTATTTTTTCGCTGATTGCTGTCATCGTCGTGCCAGATACCTTACTGCAAATGCGACGCAAGATGTTGATTAGCAGAACTTCAGCTCAACTTCCGTACTTGCTCGACATGATGTCGGTATGTGTGCAAACCGGTATGACGATTGAAGCGGCATTGGTCTATTTGGGCAAAGAGTTAGCTGAGTTTGATTCAGACCTTTGTTACCAGATTAAGCGCACATCCGACTCTGCGAAAATTCACGGCTTAGAAAAGGCGCTCAACGACCTGAGTGAGCGTATCCCGACGCCACCTGTTCGAAGCTTTGTACTGACCATCATTCAAAACTTGCAATACGGCACATCCGTGGCGCATGTGTTAAGTGATCTCGCAGAAGATATGCGAAAAGTCCAGATTCTTACGGTCGAGGAAAAGGTGGGTAAGCTCTCTGCGAAGATGAGTGTGCCATTGATCCTCTTCATCATGTTCCCAATCGTTATCCTGATTCTCGCGCCGAGCATCATGCAAATGACATTGAGCATCTAGGGAGAATTGCGAATGATTGGAAAACGTATCGGCTTCATTTTGCTCACGTTGAGTGTGTTGGCGGGCTGTCAATCGGCACCGTCACAACAAGGCTTACAGCTTGCCGACGTCGCTAGCATGGAAAAAGTGAAGAACTATGATGGCTTGATTAGTTATTACAAATCCCTGTTAGAGCAAGGCTCCGAAGATCCAGAGGTGAAAGAGAATCTAGCATGGGCATATTTCCATAAAGGGGATATCGAGTCGGCTGATTTTTATGTCCAACACTTGCAAAAAGCGGGGTTCGAAAATCCCAACTTGTACCAATTAGAAGGCCAAGTGTCTGATGCAAAAAATGACATCGAAAGTGCTATTTCTGCTTACTTAGCCTCTATCGATGCTGGAAACAGAACAGGTCAAATTCACGTTTTGCTCGGTGTGTCTTACACCAAAGTTGGGCAATACGATGAAGCACAGCAACAGCTCAACCAAGCACGTTTACGCGGTTATGACGACGTCGTTGTTAAGAACAACATCGCAATGATTCAAATGGCCAATGGTGAGTATCAACAAGCGATTCAAACATTGGCTCCGGTTTTAAAAGAAGACCCAGCGAATAAAACCGTTAAAGCGAATCTGGCTATTGCACTGATGAAAACCCAGCAAATCAACTCGGCAAAAAAATTGCTCAAAGGCGACTTCTCAACAGAAGAGATCCAGGACATCGCTGCTGAATTGACTCAATTGGGAGTTAATGATGAAGCATCTTAACAAACAGAAGGGCGTGACGGCGATTGAGTTTGTGCTCGGTGCGCTTGTTCTGTTTTTTGCCACCTTTGCGATCTTCGAATCGAGTTATCAAATCTACGTTGTGAACATGACCGAGTATTCGCTGAGAGAAACCATCAGGAATACCAAAATCTATGAAGGTAAAGGGATCAACGAACAGTACGAGAATAAGTTTCGGTCGTTAATTGAAGACGATGACAACCTATGGAGTTTCTTAATTGATAGCTCAAGGTTCTCTATCTCAGGTCAGTACTTCAAAACCTATGATGATTTTATCGCGAACAGGGGGCACTCAGATCAAGGCTTGAACTTCAATTACAACTTAGCCGAGGTCACCGTTACTTATCGTTATACGCCAGTCATTAAGTTGGCTGGAGCCGCGGATAGAGATATTTCACGCACTATGGTTTTGAACTTAGAACACGAGGGGTGGGAAGATGATGCTCCCTAATCAAGATGTGTTTTCAAAAAGTCGTCAACAAGGCTCTTACACCATTGAGTTAGTTTTTATCCTTGTGGCTTTGTGGGGCGTTTACCTGTTTGCTGCAGACCTGAGTTATCAGCTGCTCGTGCGCGCCAAGCTCGATCGATCCAGCTTTGCTTTGGTGAATGTCATTAAAGAGCGTACTCGTTACTTTGATGCCGACGTGCTGGCAGGAGAAAATCTACCCGTAACCAATGCAGAGTTAGAAGACATGGCGAAAGTGGCAAGTCGAATGCTCAATACACCAGTAGACAATGTGGCGATCAAGATAGAGTCATTGACCAATAAAACGACTATCGCTGAATTCTCAACCAGCAAGTATCGAAGCTTAAATTGCCAAGCCGATTCGATTCTAGATCATGCAGATTTGGCGCCCGTAGAGAAGGGAGTCGTGTATCCATTGTACCGAATCAGTCTTTGTGAAGAGGAAAGCTCTTGGTTCAAACCTTTCTTCAACGGTGGAACCAGTACCACGGTTAAGATTGGCTCATCTTCAATAATGCCTGGGAGATAATGAAATGAAAATGCAGCATGGGCGTCATATCAATCGCCAGCATCTCAGTCTCCAAAGACAACAAGGCGTTGCCGCGGTTTGGATGGGCTTATTGCTTGTTCCAATCATGGGCATGACCTTTTGGGCGGTTGAAGGCACACGTTATGTTCAAGAGACCAGTCGATTACGAGATTCAGCAGAGGCCGCAGCCATAGCGGTGACTATTGAAGACCAACCGGATCAGGCTCGTGGGCTCGCGACCAAATATGTCGAAAACTATGTGCGTGATATCAAATCTATCCACCTTTCTGCAGACCGATTTCATCAAGCGGAAGATGAGGGGGCTGGGGCTCTTGAGTACATCGAATATACAGTGAATGCCAAGACCACACACGATTCTTGGTTTGCGAGCAGTTTTATTCCTTCATTTAATAAGCAGCAAGATCTAGCGGGGCGTTCGTTAGCGAGAAAGTACCCTGTCTATCTGGGTGATAACAACATCGACATTGTGTTTGTGTCGGATTTTTCAGGTTCAATGAACGAAAGTTGGGGTTCAAATCGACACATAAAAATCGACGATCTGAAAACGGCCATCGATGAAATATCCAGCAAAATTCTTTGCACATCGATTAAGCAGGACTATGTCGATGGAGAGTGGAAAGACGTGTGTGACGAACCGGGAGAAGATACCACCGGAGATAAGTTACTTAACCGAGTGGGCTTTGTGCCGTTTAACGTTCGAACGAGGGAAATCGTCTCGGGAAATCAAGCTCGTGCGACAAGTCAGTTGAGCTACAAAGATAACTATAAAACGAACGTATCTCCTTACTCCTACAACGATGTCAACTGGGATTACTGGCGCCGATATTCGCAAAATGACGTGCTTAATTGTGCTAACTGGAAATCATATTGCCCCAATCCAAAATCGGACAATCGAAAGTACGCCAAACGTATTAAAGATGTGATTGATCAAGATTATTACCGAGTTGCCGACGTCTACAGCTATGTTGACTTTCAGAGTTCGGTCTCGGCGATGTTTACTGACAAGTCGGGATTAAAGCCCAATTTCTATAGTGTGAGTGGAACAAATCTATTCAACGCGCATGGTTCTTCAAGCTCATCGCAGTTTTCCAACATTCGACTATCGAACAAGCTCTCAGACTTGAATCCGATTAATTCGATGTGGGCAGACGGTGGTACTGCGGCCTTTCAAGGTATTTTAAGAGGCTCTCAGGTTCTGCATGACGGTGACCCGAACAGTTCCGATCAAGAAGAACAGCAAGTCTACAACAAGAAAATCAAGATGCTGCTGATTTTAAGTGATGGGCAGGAGAGTCCAAATAACGGCATCCTCAAAGGGTTAGTCGACAGAGGTATGTGTGACAAGGCAAGGAATGAAATACCAGGCTTATACATAGGTGTTATTGGTATTGATTTTCGAGCGTCCCAACAGAGTGGTTTTCAAGACTGTGTGGAAGAACCAAATGAAGACATCATCGATGTATCTAACCTAGATGAATTGATTGAAAAGATAGAAGAACTCATCCGTAAAGGCTCAAAAACAAGCGGAATCACTAAGTTATACTAGAGGAAAATATGAAAAAGTTAATGATCGGTTCAATCGTCCTATCGACACTGCAGTTTAGCCTTACAGCCAATGCGGAAGAAGTTATCAGCATTTATTGCGATACTGCGTTCAGTGAATATCAACATAGTGTCACGGTTGATGATGTCGTCGGTATCGCACAGCACAGGCAGGGCTTTATGCAAATAGAGCAGCAGTCCGACAGCAGCGAGTTAAAACAGGCCTTAGCCAGTCAATCCAATCTGGGTATGAACCAATCAGGATGCAAGACTTGGATCAATAATCAAGAGCGTCACGGGTTATTAGCACGTCTTCATTTTGGCTTTGACCAACACAACTTAACGCCAATGGGCAGTAAAGCATTGAGTCAGCTAGCTAGCGAGTTAAAGACTAGTGGCAGTGCGATTACGGTGGATGGCCACACTGACAGTACGGGCGCAGAAGGTTACAACCAAGCATTGGGGCTTCAAAGAGCGCTGACTACGTCGGATGGTTTAATCGCAGATGGTGTCGATAAAAACCGCCTTGTGATTCGTTCGTTTGGTGAAAGTAACCCTATTGCCTCTAATGCAACTTCAGGGGGGAGATCCAAGAATAGACGCTCAGAAATCTGGGCCTCTATGAATGATGCCTCTGAATTAGAAAATTAAGATTCGTTCACGAGTCTTCGCGTGCTAGTTAACGCGACATAGCAAATAGAGTCAGTGATGTGTGATTGGTTTTTTTCTTCGCAATAACCGCCCTAAATTATCGCTTTAAGAATTTTGTTATAACGTACTCTAATGAATGTTCAATAAAGTTTAACTGTCTGATACTAAAGATATATTAATGATTTTTGATAAAATCTCTTCTGAAGGGATGGAAAAACATATCGATATAGATACGTGGGTATCTATATTGGACAACATACGAGACATAATGGATGCATCTAATGCAGGCATCATTATGCTCTCTGATTTTAGTTGTTCTGGTTCTGAGAGTGTTTGGAGCTCTTCGAACATATCGTGCAACCAACATAAGGGCTTAATTAGCTGTTTTTGTGAGTATGTACATAACGAGAATCGAACTGTCTATTTGAGTGGTCACTCTGGTGGTGAGTCCGTTTCTGCAAAGGGAGCGGATGCCTACAAGTCTTTTTGCGGCGTCCCCGTAAGGGGGGGCGATGGTGAAGTATTTGCGGTTCTCTTAGTGTTCCATTTAAGCCCAACTTCGTATACGCAAAGCCAAGTAAACTTGATTGAAAATATCTCGACTTTATTACGTTCTGAAATTTTATTAAAAGAAGAAAGCCGGATTTTATACAAAAATAGTTATTTTGATATCATGACGACACTGCTTAATCGGAGAGGCTTTTTCCATGAATTCAATAAAGCAAACATCAGTGATGGCGAGATCGTTTGTTTGTATTTTGACTTGGATAATTTGAAGTACATCAATGATACGTATGGTCACTTTAAAGGTGATGATTACATATCAGGCTTTGCGTCATGCATTAAAAACAATTCAAAATACAATATTATATCGGCTAGGGTCGGTGGCGATGAGTTCATTGTCGTCATACATTCAGAAGAGTCTGGTTATGCTTCTGAGTTGCTCAATAAAATTCACGCTGAATTTACTGATTTTATTGAAAGCTTTCGTTGTGATGATGAGGTTTCACTCGGTTTTTCATATGGCTGTGGTACTGCGGATTCTCGAAGCTTCAATATCATCAATCTAATAAAGTCGTCTGATGAAAATATGTATCTCAACAAGAAAAACAAGATTTAGATGTTGATGACAGGCATGAAAAAGCCCAGCAAGTGGGCTTTTTTGCCTGTCGTATTTCAGCCAAAACAACCGTTTTAGCTGAATACTTGATAAGAGCTCTAACCTCGAATGATCATTTGCTCGCGTTCAGGGCCTACCGATACCATCACGATTGGCACGCCCATCAATTCTTCGATACGAGTCACGTAATCTTGTGCGGCTTGAGGAAGGCTTTCAAACGTGCGGCAGCCCGTGATGTCTTCGTCCCAGCCTGCCATATCTTCATAGACAGGTTTCAGTTCAGCCGTTTGTGGCCAAATTGGGTTCTCAGTGTGTTCACCTGAGTAAGCCGTACAGATCTTAAGTTCAGACAAACCAGAAAGGCAATCTATCTTAGTCAGTGCGATTTCAGTTGCAGCTTGCAGGTCAACGCCGTTGCGTGTGGCTACGGCATCGAAGTAACCCATATCACGTGGGCGACCCGTTGTTGCGCCATATTCGTTAGAGCTTTCACGGAAGCTGTCTTGCTCTTCCATTGCAGTTACTAGCGTACCAGTACCAACAGACGAGCTGAATGATTTAGCAACCGCAATAACACGTTCAGGGCGAAGGGCAGGTAGACCACTACCGATACCCGCGTAAGCGGCAGTTACATTAGAAGACGTCGTCCAAGGGTATTCACCGTAGACAAGGTCACGGCCTGCACCTAATTGAGCTTCAAAAAGTAGGTTTGCGTCTTGTGATTGCAGTGCTTTAAGTGGCTCAGTCACGTTGCAAATGAATGGGCGCCAAGCCTTAGTTACTTCAAGTAGCCATTCTGTCATTTCAGAAGCGGTTTGAGTGAAATCACATTGAGGGTATAGCGCTTTTAGTTGAGGCATTTTCCAATCAAGTAAGAATTGAATGCGCTGCTCTAAAATCTCAGGCTGATTCAACCAACCCACAAGAATGCCTTTCTTCATTACGCGGTCGCCGTAAGCAGGTGCAATACCTTGACGTGTTGAACCGTAAGCGCCATCGCCCAAACGTTCTTCTTCAAGTGTATCTTCAAGAGCATGCAAAGGTAGACACAGTGTCGCGCGGTCTGAAATCGCCATTTTAACTTTGATGCCAGCCGCTTGTACTTCTGCAATCTCTTCAGTTAGCGCAGCAGGGCTGATCACCATGCCAGGGCCAAGAACCGCTGTGCAATCAGGATTAAAAATACCACTAGGCAGTTGATGCAGTTTGAACGTACCAAAGTCGTTTACTACGGTATGGCCAGCATTGTTTCCGCCTTGAAAGCGAATGCTAGCAGAAGCTTCGTCTGCTAAAAAATCAACGATACGGCCTTTGCCTTCATCGCCCCAGTTAGCGCCTACAACAACAATAGATGGCATAATTTTTCTCCTGACTGATTGAGAAATCATGTTAGGCCTACAAAGTGGATAAGAGAAATTAATTATCTTTATTATCTTGATAAGGATTTCATATATAATGTGAAAAACACGGAGGGATATGATGCTTGATATTAATTTGTTGAAGACGTTTGTGACGCTAGCGGAATATAAGCATTTCGGGAAAGCGGCGAATGCACTGCACATGACACAACCCAATGTGAGCTTGCACTTAAAGCAATTAGAGCAACAAACGCGTATTAAGTTGATAGAGCGAAGCCCATTTCAACTGACTCAAGCGGGTGAGAGGTTATTGGAAACAAGCCAAAGAACGTTACTCGAACTACAGATTTGTCAGGCGGATCTCAACGCTATAAACGACCTCAAAATAGGGACGTTAACCATTGCTGTGAGCGACATCATTTCTCGATTCTTGTTGATTCGCCCGTTCCAGAAGTTCAAAGCGCAGTATCCGGGGATCGACCTTACGCTATTGAATACCACGTCATCTCAGGCATCGAGTTTGGTTAAGAATGCTCAAGCCGATCTTGGTTTTGTTATTTCCAAAGAGCAACACAATGAGTCACTGCATTTTGTTGAGCTTCAGGAGTTATCATGGTGTGCACTTGGCGATGGGTTTGAAGTCCAAATTGCGGATAATCATAAAAGAAATGATGCTAAGAAGGCTGAGTCTGATACAGAGTTAACTTTGATTCTGCTTGGCCACGATACAAGAACTCGTGATTTTATTGATGAAGGTCTGCCAAGCCTTAATTTATCTAATTACAGGGTGATGGAAGTAGGGAGCGTTGACGCCCAAATCGACTGGGCAGAAGCGGGGTTTGGTGTCGCTATCATTCCTGAATTTGCGATATCCACCAAACAGTATTTGAAATCGAAAATTACACCACTTACCGGATTTTCGAGCACTAGCCTAGGTTATGTCGTTAGACAAAACCAAGTCTTGTCTAAAGCGACCAAGCAACTATTAGGCTGGGTTGATGAGGAAATAAACTGCTCTGATGAGTCAAAATAAGAGCATAAAAAATCTTTAGGTAAATAAAGGGCGAAAGTCTTTTGATTCAAAGCGTTGTGTCGTCAATTGTTCAAGCCGTATTCAACCCATCAAATTCGACCTCCTAATTTTTAAAGCCTTACTAATGTATATGTAATTTATCTGTGTTATTGATGACTTTAATGTTAGTGGGTGAATTCAAATGCCATTGAGAACGGTGTTGTCGATGAGTTGAGTTGCATTCGTTTCATGCTCCTAGCTTAATGTTCGCTACAGATACAGATACAGATACAGATAAAAAGAATGAAACAGCACGAGTTACACCACGAGAGCTAGATAGTAAAATTCACATAAAAACTTAGATATCCATAGTTAGATTAGTCAAGACGAGTCACATACATGAACATAAAGGAAAAGCTCTATTCACTGGGAATGTTTTCCATCTTCGGCATGATTTCATTGCTGTTTACCACTTCACAATTTGCAGACACAACCGCTCAGATGAGCCAGGCTAAGCAGATAACCAAAGAACTCGAAGTTCGTTTGCTCAACCTGCGTCGTAACGAGAAAGACTTCTTGTTACGTAGCGATTTGAAATATCTCGACAAGTTCGACACCAACTACAACAAATTCTTAGCGTCTGAAGCGCAACTCAACGTGGTACTTAGCGATTTGGGCTTGGTCAACAGCACACGCTTACGACAAGACATTGAGACGTACTACACAAGTTTTGTTCAACTGGTAAAAGCGAATGAAGTTATTGGATTAGCACGTGATAAAGGTTTGCTCGGGCAGTTTTACGCGCAATTGGACAACATCAGCGCAACGGCCAATGCGGAACAAAAAGTCGAGCTCTACCGATTTAATGACCTGATTGAAAAGGGGGAATTTGATCCAAGCGTGCTTACCGTGAATTCGAGCGAATTGTTAGATGCTGCAAAGCAAGTCGTCGCACAGAAGCGAATTATTGGCTTAAAGCACAATGAAGGTCTGTTGGGGGAAACACGTTCTGCCTCTCACGCTATTGAAAATCAATTTGCAGAGTTCTCAGAAGTACTTGAGCGAGAAGCTCAACAAGAGATGGATCAACGCTCTTTGATAAACAACATCCTGTGCATCACACTACTGTTAACTATCATTGTGTTCAGTTGGTTAATCGTGCGTTCTATCATTGGTAAGATTGAATCTTTACTCGCGGTTATTAGAAATATTGTAGATTTTAACGACGTGTCAATTCGTTCGCACCTCGACGGCAAAGACGAACTCGGAAAACTAGGGCAATACTTCAACCAATTGCTTGACCAACTAGAGAGTTTGATCGCCGCATCTCAATCTAAGTCACTTCAACTGACACAAAGTACGTCTAACATGCATGATGAGTTGGTATCGGTCATTAAACAGTTTGAAGTGCAAGCAAACCACACCTCAACGATGACAGCATCAGTACAAGAAATGGTGCTAACTATCGGTGAAATTTCAGAGAGCACATCGGTCGCCGCAGAAGGTGTACATCAAGCTAAAGTAAATGCCGATAAAGGACGCGAAGTCGTGGTAGATACCATTGACAATATCACTCGTTTGTCTGAACGTCTTTCAAGCAGTCAAGACTCCATTAGTTCGTTGAACCATCATGTTGACCAAATTGGCGATGCGGTGAATATTATCCAAGGCATTGCAGAACAAACCAATTTACTGGCATTGAACGCAGCAATTGAAGCAGCGCGTGCAGGGGAACAAGGGCGAGGCTTTGCCGTTGTTGCCGATGAAGTACGAGCACTCGCAAGCAGAACGCATCAGTCAACAACGGAAATCACCAGTGTAGTAACCGCAATCCAAAGCCAGATGCATGCCTCGATGACCGAAATTGGCGAATGTAACCAACAAGGTCAACTGACGTTAAAAGACTCAGAAGAGTTAGACGGAAGCTTACAATTGATCTTGAGTGATATGGAAAGCATCCAAGGAAACTCCGAGCGTATTGCTTCTGCTATTGAAGAGCAGGGTGTCGTAATGGCACAAGTGAGCGATTCGATCACGGAATTGAATACTATCTCGAACGACAACAATGCATCAGCTCAACACTGTTTGGTTGAAGTTGATAAAGTAGCTGAACAAGCCAATGATATGGATAGAGCGGTCGCGCAGTTTAAGACGTCATAGATTGCTCTGATAGAGAAGCGATATTCAACAAACCGTTGTATCGCAAGCAAGAACTAAAAGGCGCAGTTTATCTGCGCTTTTTTATGCTTGAAACAAATATTAAAGGCCAATTTGACAAGATGAAAATGAAGTGACCTTATAGAATGAAAAACAGCACCATTTTGATCTTTAATGGTAGTAGCAGTAACAGAGGGGGATAGTGGGGAGCTGTTTAGTTTTCTAAATCAATAACGACTGTAAAAGAAGAATAAGGCATTCCAAAATGGCCTTAAGTATATGTGAAATCGACCTAAAATGATGACAAACTGTCTATAAAATAGCGTATCAACTTAATTAGTTCGAGGGCCACATTTTCAATTGGTGGTTAAGCCTCAGAAGGGAAAAGACAAATGCATTACGATGTATTCAATGGAGATGCAGATGGCATCATCGCCTTATTGCAGCTGCGTTTAAGCGAGCCAAAAGACAGTGTGTTGATCTCTGGTGTAAAGCGAGACATTAAATTGGTGTCTCAAGTTGTTACTCAAATGGTCGAGCAGGGAAATGTTTCGTCTGTCGCGGTATTGGACGTATCCATGGAGAAAAACCTATCAGCGTTACACTCCCTGTTAGATGCCAATATTGATGTATTCTATTGCGATCACCATCGCACGGGAGAAGTTCCGAAATCTCAGCACCTGAAGACTCTTGTTAATACAGCGCCGGAGTGCTGTACCAGTTTGTTGATAAATCAAAAACTAAACGGTGAGTATGTAGCATGGGCAATTGCTGCGGCTTTTGGTGATAACCTTAAAACGGTTGCAACACAGTTAGCGGTTGAAAATGGATTTGATCACCCCCAAATCGCTTTTTTGGAAGAACTAGGTACTTTGGTTAACTATAACGGCTACGGTATGTCATTGAGCGACTTACACTTCACGCCTATTACGCTTTACCAAACTCTTTATCAATATCCAAATCCATTTGACCTTTTGGATGACAAAGACTCCGTGTTTTATCGCTTGCGCGCGGCTTATCAAAATGATCATCAACAATTATCGAACTTAGTCCCAGTGTATGAGAGTGAAGTCGTTCGTGTGTTTGAACTGCCGGGAGAGGCTTGGGCGAGACGCATTAGTGGTGTATTTGGTAATGAGATCGTAAATCAAGACTCCCATCGTGCACAAGCGGTGTTAACGAAAAATCAAGATGGTAAATCTTACACGGTGAGTCTGCGGGCACCATTATCAAACAGAACCGGTGCCGATGAAATTTGCTCTAGCTTCGCAACGGGTGGCGGTAGAAAAGCAGCGGCAGGTATCAACCAGCTTAATGAAGTAGACAAAGTGAACTTTATCTCACTAGTTGAAGGCTATTATTGTCCTGAGAGTAGGGTATAGAAAGCAAATGGCGATCTCCCCACAAAGATTGTTTTAACATTCACCTTGTTATTTGGGTGAGCGTGAAAAAAGCATAGTGCATCACGTAGCAATAAGAGTGATTATCAATTGCATTATTAGGCGGAGGAATGCACTATGCGTACCCTGAATTTTCAATAAGTTAACCATTTAAAAAATGAATCTTGCCCAAGTCGATCTCAATTTATTAGTCATTTTAAAACACTTATTAGAAGAGAAGCATGTCTCTAATACTGCTCTTGCCCTAGACATGAGCCAGCCTACGGTGAGCCGTTCTCTACAGAAATTGCGCAGTGTCTTTAATGATGATTTGTTGGTAAGAGCCGCATATGGCTATGAATTAACGCCAAAAGCAGATGCGATTAAGCAAGACTTAAATTCGGTGCTGACACGCCTAGAAAAATTGGTACATGGTGACGTGTTTGAGCCTCATAACAGCGATAGTACGGTGCGATTTTTTGGCCTTGTTCCTCAAGTGTCCCACTTGCTTCCCAAGGTGGTTGCTGAGATACGAAAACAAGCCCCAAATATGGTAGTTGATATCGACTCAATTCCTAAAAGGCACTTCTCCTCCTTATTGTCTGGTGATGCTCACTTTGTATTGTCAACACATGAGCCGTTAAGCTCAGAACAGAACTTGTATCGAATGTTCGTGATCAGCCGCGATTATCGTTTATTAATGAACAAAGGCCACCCTTTGGCTGATAAAGAGATTACCGTTGATGATTTGCTTAACAGTCAACTAGGGCAGATCTCTCTGCAAGGGGATAAGAAGTTATCTATTGAAAGTCGATTTAAAGATCTCGGCTTGATTGGTAAGCATCGTCAGCTCTCAATCCCGATTCAACTTTCCAATTTTAACGTTGCACCAGATATGGCGGAAATGACCGACATTATCTTCCACTTGCCGACCCCTTTTGCTGAGCAAGCCGCTAAGCAGAGAAACCTTGTTTGTAAGCACGTTCCTAAAGCAGTGCGTTATCCTGCGGAAGATGTTTATTTATACTGGCATAAACGTTTCCATAATGATCCAATGTGTCGTTGGGTGAGGGAGTTGTTTAAAGAGGTTTACGCCTAATATTAGTCGGAGCTGTGCGTTTTCTACCTATCAGTGCGTTCAATGTGATTGGTTTGATTAAAATATATTGAATATATGTTGGTTTATTTATTTGAATTTTGAATAGCTAAAATCAATGTTTGGTATGAAACTTTCGTTGATACAAATGGTAACTAAATGTTTAATGCAAACCATTATCATTACTGTGTAAGTATTCATACCATGTTTGAGAGCTCTTTTTTTATTCGCAAACCTTTATCTGTCGCCGTCGCTGTTATTTGTACATCTCTTTCGGCTAACGTATTCGCAGAGGCCGAAGCCATTGACATCGATGAGCAGATGGTTGTCACGGCAACCCGTACCGAGATGGCTTTGAAAAAAGCACCGGCGTCGATGTCTGTTATTTCTGCTCAGGATATTGAAGACAGTCCGGGTATTACTTTGGCAGACATCGTTGCTGAATCGACCAGTGTGGAGTCTGACTTTGACAGCACTCGTGCAGGTCGTCAGATGATCTCAATTCGTGGTATGGATTCTGATTACACGCTTATCATGGTAAACGGCCGTCGTTTAAGTTCTGCGAGTGCGATTATTCGTGGTAACGATTTTGACTTATCAACCATTCCTGCAGACTCAATTGAGCGTGTTGAGATTATTCGTGGTCCAATGTCGGCGCTTTATGGCTCTGATGGTATGGGCGGTACGATTAATATCATTACTAAGGCACCTGAAAATGATTGGAGTTCTACCGTCAGTATGGATAACTCTTCACCGTTAGATGATAACGGTGGCCAAGAATATTCCATTGGCTTAACGACGTCTGGTGCGCTAATTGAAGATGAATTGTTCGCACGAGTTTCTGTTAACCAAACGAATCGTAACGCATGGCAGCCATATTCTGGTACGCATAGCTCTGGGTACAATCGTGAAGACATTACGGCCTTAGAGGGGCGTGACACGCTTAGCCTGTTAGCAAGCTTGACATGGCAGGCTACAGATAACCAAGCTATCGATTTTGATTTTGGCTACAGTGATGACGAGCGTGAATCAGTTGCTGAGAACTCTAGGTCTGTAATTGAATCAGATACTCGCGTGGTCCGCAGCAGTCAGGCCATTACTCATAGTGGTTACTGGAGCTGGGGGGATACCCAAGTTCGTTATTCTCGTGAGAACGTGACGGATAAAGATGCCGCCGATCTGGGCAATAATTTTAATAGTGATGTTGAAGAGCTAACTCAAATTGTCGAAGCTTCTGCAACGACCTATCTTGGAGAAAGCCACACGCTAACTTTTGGTATGGACTACCAGTTAAGTGAATTAACCAACAAAGAAAACCTATCGGGCGGAACATCAGAAGCGTATCAAGGCGCCTTGTTTGTTCAAGACCAATGGCTGATGATGGACAAACTAACCGCAACGATCGGCGGTCGTTTGGATAAACACGAACTGTACGGTGAAGAGTTTAGCCCGCGTGTATATCTAGTTCATCAAACGACAAATGACCTCATCATTAAAGGGGGTGTGGGTAAAGCGTTCAAAGCGCCAACGCTGACTCAAAACCAATCAGGTTATCAAGTAGCAAGTTGTAAAGGGAGCTGTGCGTTAGTCGGCAACGAGGATTTAAGCCCTGAAACAAGCTTGAACTACGAATTGGCGACGGTATACACACAGTCTCGTTGGAATGTAGAAGCGGCGTTGTTCCGTAATGAAATCAATGATCTGATTGAGAGAACAGACGGTTATTGTACGCTAGGCGGTGAATGGAACCAGAGTGCTCGTCAATGTGAAAACCCTGATGGTTCACCGACGGGTGAGCTAGGTAAGAAAACGTACCAAAACGTCTCAGAAGCTGTCATTCAAGGCGTTGAGCTTACGGGACAGTATCAAATATCAGACGAGTGGGGAGTATCGGGTAACTACACGTATTTAGATACAGAAGATAAGTCGACAGGTGAACAGCTTCTTGAGCGTTACAAGCATTCAGGGCTAGTGAAGTTGAACTGGAACCCGACGTACGATCTCAGTACCTTCGTGAGCGCCCGTTACCGCGGTGAGCGTCAAATCTCAAGTGATCTAACTCAAGAGGCTTACACAACTTTGAACATCGGAACGGTTTACAATGTGAATGATTCAGTACGTTTACGTGCGGGTATCTTGAATTTGACTGATGAGTCTGTGTCTGACGAGCTAGAATACTTAGGTTATGTTGAAAAGCCACGCACCTATTATGTCGGTATGACGGCTGATTTCTAATCTGGTTTTGAGTGAATCCATTCTTAGTCTGATTAGTCGTTAAAGAGAGAAAGCCCTCAATAATTGGTATCTAACTATTGGGGGCAATTCAATTTAGCTGTTGCATGGGGCTTTCGTTTTAGCTTTTTAAACTTACTATTATTTTAAACACGTAGAGTAAGCGCGTAGGCTTTACGTTGAATGCGTTGACTAGGCTTTGACGCACGTGATCAGTGCATTTCCTGAAATGTTATCCCAAGGCAATAGCTTATCGTAATCGTGTTCGAAGATATGAACATCAAAATAGGGCTCCAATATTTCGATCAACTGTTTGAACGAGAACGCCACCATCGGGTGTTCATCATTCCAAACTTGTGTTCTACCTGCGGTGGTTTTCTCAATCGTGAGTTTTAACGCCTGCTTGTCGCTTTCACCCGAGTAATACCAACCTGAACGGAAAGTAAAATTGTCTTGTTCTTGGTTCGTTGTGTGTCTAACAAACAGGTCGTTGTTGATCTTCTCTTTGTCTACGACATTGAAGCAGAATATACCGCCTTGCTTAAGCGCTCTGTGAACGCTCGCAATGCATTCTCTCAATTTGTCTATGCCATCGTTGTAATGGATTGAATATAAGAAGCAAGTAATCAGATCCAGTGGTTCAGATACTTCAAAGTTGCTCATGTTTTGCAAAGAGAATTTGGCTTCAGGGCAACGTAATCGAGCAATGTCGAGCATAGGTCTATTCAAATCAAGGCCGTTGCTTTGATAGCCATAATCAATGAAGTGACGAACATGTGGGCCAGTACCACATCCAAGGTCTAAGTGCGTTTTGCCTTCGTTTCCAAAAATCTGATGTAGCCTACGAACGCAGTTACTCTGAGTTTGGTAGTCAATATCGACACACATTAAATCGTAGTAACCAGATAGGTCGGTATAGAGTACATTGGCGGACATAGTTGCCTGCAGCATTTGCTGAAAAAATGGGGGTGGCGCATATTAAACTAGTACTCGAAAATAACAAGAAAATATTAGATTAACTTTTCGACTAAAATAGCGATTACGCTCATTTCTAAAACAATTCTCATTGCTCTTCATTCGTAGGTTATAGGCTTGCAGCTACGCTGTTATTCTATTTTCTATCGACTTGACTATTTTTTTATTGAAAACAGATACTTTGAGTAAAGAATCGTGCCGTGCTATCGCTTGTTTTATTGTTATGTGAGTGTTAAAACTGGGTCGGAAATGAATGCAGCGACACTATATAGTAAAGCCATGATATCCATGATTTATGAAGGTGGCGCCAGTTTACATTGTCGAAATGGTTTAAGAGTTTATTAAGGAAAATGAATCAGCTATGGAAATAAAAATCGACGACTTGTCGGGCGGGGAAGTGATTGAGTTACTAGAAGAACATTTAGCGGATATGTATGCGACTTCTCCACCAGAGAGTGTACACGCGCTGGATATTAAAGCCTTGAAATCACCAGAAATTACTTTTTTCAGCGCTTGGAAAGACAACCAATTACTTGGGTGCGTTGCTATTAAAGAGCTTGATCACAGCCACGCAGAGCTTAAATCGATGCGAACTTCTCAATTTGCGAGACAGTCCGGTGTAGCAAGCAAATTGCTACAACACGCTTTGGACACAGCCATTATTCGCCAGTATCAACGAATAAGTTTAGAAACGGGGTCGGAAGCATACTTTAAACCTGCTCGTCGTTTGTATGAGAAATTTGGCTTTGATTATTGTGAACCTTTTGCGGATTACCGATTAGATCCAAACAGCCATTTCATGAGCATTGAGGTGTGTTGAATTGAGCGATGGGGTTGTTAACATGGCCAAAGCCCTCAACATTTAGAAAATAAAAAGGTTGCTAAGAGCAACCTTTTTATTTGGTGATCAGTGATTCTTCTTCATCGTTAACGGGTTGCTATCTCTGCGAAAATGGCTTCAGCGTCGACAATTCCGCCTGAGATGGAAAGAGTATTAAAAGGAACCAAATCTTCAGGGCTTGATGGCTTCTGGACGAGCTGTTCCGGATAAGTCTTAGAGTGATCCATTAACATTGCTTTAAGCTCTTTTACGGATAAATCAGGGTAGCGTGACCAAACTAGCGCAGCAATACCAGAAACCACTGGAGCAGCCATGCTGGTACCACTTTTCGACCCGTAAGTGTTGTCAGGTGTGGTTGATAGAATGCGATATCCCGGCGCGAACACATCAACGGATTCCTGACCAAAGTTACTGAAGCTAGCGACGAGTGCTTCATCAATGTATTTTGCTGATGCGCCCACATCTAACCACGTTGAAATTGGCTTTGAACGGTAGTTTTTTGTATAACGGTTCGGAAAACTTGGTTTGATGTCGTTGTCACTACGGCTATTTCCTGCAGAGTGAACGATGAGAACCCCATGACGAGCAGCGTAACGGAATGCGTGATCGACGACGTATTTACGTGGCGAATAGCTTTTCCCGAAGCTCATATTAATGATTTTCGCACCATTATCCACGGCGTAACGCACGGCATTGGCGATATCTTTGTCTCGCTCATCACCATTAGGCACCATACGCAATGCCATGATCTGAGCATGATCTGCCACGCCATCGATACCCACGGAGTTGTTACGTTCAGCTGCGATGATTCCGGCAACGTGTGTTCCATGTGAGCCGACAGGGCCTTTCACATCATTATTACCGTAACCTTTTTCCCAAGGGTTAGTGATGTCATCTAAAACGATGTCTGCACGAGTGTCAAAATCAAGATTAAGGTGAAAATCTAAAGAGTCTTGATAACGGCTACGACGTGATTCTAAATATTCGAACGAGTACCACGAGTCAAATATATTCAGGAGCCCTTCAGCAGCAGAGACAACATCTGTATTGTCATGATTCAACAAAGCTTGTAGCCCTTCGACTGAAAAATCGCTGTGTTCAGTGAACTTAAGGATATCTGTTTTGTAGTGATCAGCTTGCTCAAACGCAATCGTCACACGACTCAACGAATCTTGACTATCTTTTAACGATGATAGGTAATCATTTTCAACCGCTTGATAGTATTTTTGCTTCTTTCGTGGAATCCAATGCCCATCCTCTTTTAAATCAAGGTATTTTTTGTACTCTCGGGTTACTTCCAATGTGTCGTGATCAACGTTAATACCAAGCGAGTTACCCAGATAGTTCCAGCCATATATATCATCGATATAACCATTGCCGTCATCATCGATACCATTATCTGGGATCTCATTTTCGTTGGTCCAAAGTTGATTCTTTAGATCTTCGTGTGTGATATCAACACCCGAATCAAGAACAGCAACGATAACTGGCTGCGGCTTAAGAGGTGGCATTAGGTAATCGTACACAACATCGGAACCTACGCCTTGCAACCTTGTGTAACTTGCCGATAGGTTAAACCAATCGCCACGTTGCTCATCAGCGGCACTCATCGTTCTCAGAGAGAAAAGTGAAGGTTTGATGATGTCTCGCGAGTAATCCTCAACAATCGTACCTTTTACGTTTTGAATAAAGGGGGAGTTAATGGCTTGCGGATCCGTATCGTTTTTTATCGTTGACGCGGAAACATGAGCTGAAGCCAAAATGGCGAAAGCAAGGGTGGTAAGTCTGTGTCCCTGATTCATCTGTGTTGCATCCTTATTGTTGTGTGGCTAAAACTGACGCCTTCGAAAAACTGTGCGAAAAAGCACGTGTTAAGTCAGTTACTTGATCGGGAAACGCCCGTTCAAAAATCACTCAAACGTTAATATGCAATTAGACTTGTATCATTCTTTCAATCAATGAAATTGCAGTAAGATCTCACTGTGGTCGTTTTTTAGGGTTCAAAATTTGAGCTGAATTCTATTAATAAATGTAACATTTATAAAATTGAAGGGGTTTAAGTTAAAATTCTTAAAAATCAATTGACTAGTTTGTCAATTGACCGATTGCATGGGGGAAATTGTTATTCTCAGTATTATATGGAACGGTCGTGGTATTCTAGGATCTTTACGGCACTAAATGGGATCTTCTTCAACTGAGCCGTCCTACTAGATAATCATGGCTCTGCCTATTTGATTGTCAAACCTATCTTACGGTGAGCGTTTTTTGTGCCTGCTTAGTCGTCTTTGGTATGCACTTGAATTGACTTCACATAAAGCTGCCAAATTAGTTGGTTTTCACAAGCTTATAAAAAGAATTGTGCGAACAATTTTGGTAGATTATGGGTATTACAGACATCCAGTGAGCCGCAATGAAAATTCTTCACACGTCCGATTGGCACCTTGGCCAAAACTTCTACAATAAAAGCCGAAAGAATGAACATGAACGGTTTTTGCAATGGTTGCTAGAGCAAGTGACTGAACATGATATCGACGCGATTATCGTCGCCGGTGATATTTTCGATACCAGCACTCCACCAAGCTATGCTCGTGAGATGTATAACAAGTTTGTTGTAGACTCGAATAAGATTGGCTGCCAACTGGTTTTATTGGGTGGTAACCATGATTCGGTTTCAGTACTTAAAGAAACACAGCAATTGTTGAAGTATATGGGTACAGATGTGATCCCGAACACTAATGAAGATCATGCGACTCAGGTTGTCGAGTTGAAAGGTAAGAGTGGTAAGGTTGAAGCTTTAGTCTGTGCGATTCCTTTTATCCGCCCTCGTGATGTTTTAACGAGCCAAGCAGGTGTCAAGGGGGTGGAACGTCAGAAACAACTGGGTGATGCAATCAAACAACATTATCAAAGTGTCTACGATGCAGCAGTCGCTAAGCGTAATACTTTCGAAAATCGCGACACAATGCCAATCATCGCAACAGGGCATTTGACCGCCATGGGTGTGAAGCAATCTGATTCGGTGCGTGATATTTATGTTGGTAACCTTGATGGTTTTGCTGCAGATGGTTTCCCAAATGCTGATTATATTGCTCTAGGCCATATTCATCGCCCTCAAGTGGTCGCTAAGCGAGAACACATTCGTTACTGTGGCTCGCCAATTCCTCTCAGTTTTGATGAACTGAAATCTAAAAAGCAAGTGTGTGTAGTTGAGTTTGTTCAAGGTGAGCGCACGATTTCTCAACTTGCAGTGCCGATATTCCAACCTCTGGCTGAAATCAAAGGCGATTTGAGCGAAATTGAAGCTCAACTGAATCAATATATCGATATGGAAGAGGAGCAAAGCGTGTGGTTGTCGATCGAAGTTCAAGCGCAAGATTACTTATCGGATTTGCAAGATCGAATGCGTGCGTTAACCGAAGGTTTAAACGTTGAAGTGCTTCAGTTAAGAAGAGCAAGAGAACGCCGCAACCAAGCGTTAGAACACGAATCAGCCGAAACCTTAGCGGAACTCACGCCAATGGATGTGTTTGAAAAACGTATTGCCCTTGAAGAGTTTGAAAGTGACACCGAGAAAAAACGCTTAGAAAGAATGACGGTCAAGTTCAAGCAAGTGATTGCCGAAGTTTCTCACGGAACTGACGGTTTAAACGGTTCAGAAGAGTAATCAAGAATGAAAATCTTAAGCTTAGAATTTGAAAACCTAAACTCTTTAAAAGGTCGTTGGAAACTCGACTTCACAAAGTCACCTTTTGCCGAAAATGGCTTGTTCGCAATTACTGGCCCAACTGGAGCCGGTAAAACCACGATTCTTGATGCGATGTGTTTGGCACTGTTCCACCGTACACCACGTTTGAAGAGTATTGCCAAGGGCACTAATGAGCTGATGACACGTGGTACTGGTGAGTGTTTTGCTGAGATCGAATTTGAAGTAAAAGGTAAAACCTACCGCTCTAACTTTCACCATAAGAGAGCGCGCGGCAAGCACGATGGGGCACTGCAAACACCGACCTGTGAACTTGCAGATGCAGGTAGCGATGAGGTTTTAGAAACGCAGCTGACTAAGAAAATTAAGAGGGTTGAAACCGTAACGGGTTTGGATTTTTCTCGATTTACTAAATCGATAATGTTATCGCAAGGTGAGTTCGCTGCTTTCTTAAACGCAAATGCGAACGACAGAGCTGAGTTACTTGAAGAACTGACAGGTACAGAAGTCTACAGCTTGATTTCAGAACGGGTTTACGATCACTTTAAATCGAGTGAAGAGTCACTTCATCACCTTAAAGCTAAGGCCGAGGGGGTGAGTCTGTTAACGGAAGAACAAATTCAAGAGTTGATAACAGATCACGATAGGTTAGAAGCAGAGCAAGCTGTGTTGGCTCAAGAATTGGTCGAATGGAATGCCCATTTAAGCTGGTGGAAAGACGTAACCAAAGCTGACTTAGCTATCGTCAATGGTGAGCAAGACTTAAAACAAGCACAAGACAACCTTTCTGAAAACCAATCCTCACTGGATCGCTTAGCTAAAAGCGAGCCTGCAGAAAAGTTACGCCCACTGTATAAAGATGTGCAACGCAGCGATCAAGACGTGAAAGTGACTCAAGCCAACCTTGAAAGCAGCACGAAAAGATTAGCTGAGCGAGATGCAGAGAAATCCGCTGCTAGTGACAAGCTTAAAACGCAAAGCGCGCTGGTTGAACAAATAAAACAAGAACAACAAGATCAAGAGAAGATCATTGAGCAAGTTCGACCGCTCGACAACCAAATCTCGGTGCTTAAAGACAAACAAGCCACGGCTGAGAAAAACGTTAAAGCTTTGAATCAACAAGAGGTTGAACAACGTCACAAGCATACAGTACTCAGCCAAGCCATAGCTTCTGTTCAGCACCAAGAAAAGATCAATGCACAGTATTTAGAGACTCATCAAGCCGATAAGCAACTTGAAAAATACCTAGGGCAATGGCAATTCAAGGTCGATCAAGTTCGAGCCCTTGAAACGCAGCACACTGAATTATTAAGTAGTGTTCAAGGTGCCAACAAAGCGTTAGAAACACAGCAAACGCTAGTACAGACATCTCGAGAGTTGAAACTTACACAAGACAAAACATTGGCTGAACGGGTTGCTGTCGAGAATGACGCCAAGCTTAAATGGGACACACTGCAGCAACAAAACAGTGAACGGGCACTGAATGAAAGCAAAGATCTGCTTGAATATTGGAGCCGTCATACCAACACGCTGGTCGATATCAATCGTGGTTACCTACAAGCCACTCAGCGTATTGCCGTTAAAGAAGCTGAGCTTTCTAACCACATTCATCAGTCGGATAAATTGACGCAAGAGCGTGAAGTTCTGGTGGAGCGTTACCAAAAAAACAAAACGTCACTTGAACGATTGATTCGTTTAATTGAGCAAGAAGGCGAACTCGCGAAGTATCGCGCGGCGTTGCAGCCGGGGATGGATTGTCCATTGTGTGGTTCAGCTAATCATGCGATTGAACAGTCACAAGATCTTACGGATTTGATTTCACAAAAAGAACGTGAAGAACAAGCTCTCGCGGTTATTGAAAAAGAAGGCACTGAACATCGCCAGCAGTTGGATTCGATTGTACCAATCATTAATGGGATTAAAGATGAGCTTAAACGTACGCAGGCTGATGTTGAACAAGCAAAGTTAAATTGGGCAAACACGTTAAGTAAACTTGAACAAGTGTATGTGAATTTTGTGTCTCAAGGTGGCTTGCTAGACGTCAAGCTACCGTCTATCGAGGCACTAGGTGATAGTGAAACGGTAAGCTTTTTTACTGAATCTTGTGAGCAACAGCTTAACGAAGTTATTCACCAGTTACGTGCCGTGATTGATGCGAAAAATGTTTACCTAGACGCTGAAAAACAACGTACAACCGCAAGCATCATGGCCAATAAAGCGCAGGCGAACTTAGAATTATCGGAACAACGTCTAACGGATCTAACCACGAAAACGCAGGCTCTGGTTGATCAAGCTGAAAAGTGCGCTCAATCCAAAACATTGCAGTGGACTGAACTTAAAGAAAGTATTGCTGAGACCTCGATTGAAGCGCCAGAACTTGAGCATATTGACGCTTGGTTTGCTCAAAAAAAGGAAGCTTCTGATTTATGGCAAGCGACGAAGCTGCAACACGATGATTTAGATAAACAGTTGATTAGTAAGCGTGCAGAGCTGACAGCACTCGATGACAAATTGGAATCGCTAGCCAACGAGACCGCCAACGCAAACCTTGAGGTTGAATCTTTAACTAAAGAGCTAGCGTCGATCACTGAATCAAGAAAACAATTGTTTGGTGATAACGATGTCCAGTCAACGATTCAAGCAATGAAGCAAAAAATGAGTGATGCCGTCACTAATCTTGAAGTATCTCAAACAGAATTCAACGGTTGTGAACGCGAACATCTAAAAGAACAAACTAAGCACGCCAGTTACACCGAAGAATTGGCGGCAAAACAACAGGCACAAGTTGAAATTAAGCAATTGTGGGACCAGGCGTTAGCGTCGAGTCCTTTCGCAACTGATGCCGACTTTGAGTCTTCACTGCTTGATGAAGCGTTAACCGCACAACTGCGAAGCTTGAAGAAGACACTTGATGAATCAATCGTGAGTGCTCAGGCGAGGTTGAACAGTGCCAAAGCTAATCGATCTGAGTTGCAAGATCATGAAAAAGCCGCAACGTGGAGCACCACACCGCAAAGTGAAGTCGAGCAGGCGACGGTTGAATATCAAAACAAACGACAGAGCCATGCTTCTCAAATTGGTGCAATTTCTGCGAATTTAGAAACGGACCGTCAAAACCGTAGTAACCAACAAGATCTGTTTAAGCTAATTGAAGCGCAGCAATTAGAGTTTGATGATATCTCACGTTTGAACTCTTTGATTGGTTCCAGAAATGGCGACAAATTCCGTAAGTTTGCTCAAGGCTTAACCCTTGAGAATTTGGTATATCTAGCTAATAAGCAGTTGCAACGTTTGCATGGCCGTTACGAGTTACAACGTAAAGCGGATGACGGGTTAGAACTGCAAGTGTTAGATACCTGGCAGGGCGACGTGATGCGAGATACCAAAACGCTCTCGGGTGGTGAAAGCTTCTTGGTGAGTTTGGCATTGGCATTGGCGCTATCTGACCTTGTGAGCCACAAGACCAGTATTGATTCACTGTTCCTCGACGAAGGCTTCGGCACGCTAGACAGCGATACCTTGGATATTGCCTTAAACGCATTAGATAACTTGAATGCTTCAGGCAAGATGATTGGTGTAATCAGCCACGTTGAAGCATTGAAAGAGCGTGTCCCGGTTCAGTTGAAAGTAACTAAGCACTCAGGCCTTGGAGTGAGTGAAATGGAATCTCAATACAAAGTGACTGCTTAATTAAAAGTTACCGATCAGTTAACCGTTATGGCTTAGTTATTAGATGCCCGACTTAGTGGTTATTCCTTCTTGAGAGTGACGAAGTTGGGCTTATTCATAATATCTTTGTCGGCATTGTTTAATTCGGGTTCGTTCATAAAAAGATGTGACTGTTTGTTGTTTTACTCTGTTTTTCGCTAATTTGAGCGAATGTAACAGTAGGATGGAATCCGCCCCTAATGTCATCCTCTAAAGCGAGGCTCGAGTGTCGTCGAAAGCTTCTCACTGAGAATCACATCTTTCATTTCTTCAGTTAATATTTCTATCTGCAGATAACTCATGTATAAAGGCGGCATGAAGATACCTAAAAGAATACAGCCCTTAGTTGACGATGGTTTAGTCGACGAGGTGACAAGCCAACTCATGAGTGGCAAAGAAGCGTCAGTGTACATAGTACGCTGCGGCGATACGATCCGTTGTGCCAAGGTTTATAAAGAAATAAGCCAACGTAGCTTTAAGAAAGCGACAGCCTATCGAGAAGGGCGAAAGGTTCGTAATAGCCGTCGCGCTCGAGCCATGGAAAAAGGGTCTGGTTTTGGTCGTGAGCAACAAGAAAAAGTATGGCAAAGTGCCGAAGTTGATGCCTTATATAAACTGGCAGAAGCGGGCGTAAGGGTACCGCAACCTTTTGGTTGTTTCGATGGCGTGTTGCTAATGGAGTTGGTTACCGATGACGATGGCTATGTCGCTCCTCGATTGAACGATGTCGTCATGCCCGCTGAACAAGCGATTGAAGATCACCAAGTGATGATGAGCTACGTGGTGAAAATGCTATGTGTTGGCCTGATTCATGGTGATTTGTCTGAGTTCAATGTTCTTGTCGATGAGTATGGTCCAGTGATCATCGATTTGCCGCAAGCCGTCGATGCTTCTGCAAATAATAATGCAGAGTGGATGTTGACTCGTGATGTTAATAATATCCGTGACTATTACGCTCAGTTTGCGCCAGAGTTATCAACTACAGAGTACGCTAAGGAAATGTGGGCATTATATGAAAAAGGTGATCTAAAGCCAGACAGTAAGCTTACTGGTGAGTTTAAGGAAAACGATGACTTGGCGGATATCGAAGCCATCATGCAAGAAATTGACTCAGCGAGAATCGAAGAGCAACACCGGAGAGATCGTGTTAAAGAGGCCAAAGACGGGGTTGATGAGAGTAAGTTTAATTGGTCCGAGTAATCGTACTCATTTAGACTTATACTGATCAGTGTTGGACGTTATTTGACCGCTGATATGCCTCTTTTTTGAAACGATAGCTTGAGTGTTAACGAGTCGCTTTAACCAAATTAACCCAGCAGAGTCACAACTCTGTTGGGTTTTCTGTTTTTACTCACTACCACGTCAATTGCTCACCATTGTAGGTGTAAAAATTGCCACTGCTCTTTGGCGTTGCACCGCTAATAATCTTAACCAGTTGATGAGCGACGTAATCCGATTCGAACAGCTTTCCTTCTGGAACATTCGCCTGAAAAGGCTTTGAAAGTGATGTGTCGGTTGTTCCTGGGTGCAGTGCTAAGACTGTTCCTTGCTTTATAGTCCGTCGCCATTCAATCGACATGGTTTTAATGAACATATTCAACGCCGCTTTCGATGAACGGTAGCTGTACCAACCGCCTAATCTGTTATCTGAAATACTGCCGACTTTAGCTGAGACGACGGCGAACTTTGGATTGTCGCTAGATTTGAGAATCGGAGTGAAATGCTTAGCCAATAACAGGCTTGGTAACGTATTGACCGAGATATTTTTCAGGAAAAATTCTGGTGCAATGGACGACAAGTTCTTTTCTGGCCCAAGGTCTGGTGTGTGAAGCATCCCTACGCAGTTGATTAACCAATCCAGTCGATTAAATTTTGCGCTCAGTTGTGCGACTTCCGTTTCGTTGGTTGCGTCGAGTTGATGCCAATGAAGTCGTTTGTCTTCAAGAGTGGGCCGTTGAGAGTGGTAAGTCGCGTCTACATGTACATCAAGAAAATCAAAATGAGACAGTTCAGACAAGAGGCGCTGAACGACAGCGGAACCAATACCGCCACTCCCACCAATAACCAATACTTGTAGTCTGAGTTGTTCAACCATTATAAGTTCTCCAGGTTCATCAGTCGTTGTTCTGCGGTGTCGAGAATGGCTTGTTGGTCTTGTTCGCCCATATTGTCCCAAGATCGATAAAGCATGCCCATTCTAGGGTTTCGGTTTAACTCATCACGATGTAGGTTCATAAAGCGCCAGTACAAGCTGTTGAACGGACAAGAGGCTTCACCACTGCGCGCTTTTATTTGGTAATGACAGCCTTTACAGTAATCACTCATACGATTGATGTATGAACCACTGGCAGCGTAGGGCTTAGTTCCTACGATACCTCCATCAGAAAATAGCGCCATCCCTCGTGTGTTTGGCATTTCGACCCATTCAATCGCATCTACGTAAATGCCAAGGTACCAACTGTCGACTTGGTCTGGTGCTATGCCAGCTATCAAACAGAAGTTGCCAGTGATCATCAGCCTCTGAATGTGATGTGCATAAGCAAACTCTAGAGATTGACCAATGGCGTGCTTCATGCAATTCATCTTGGTTTGACCATCCCAAAAGTAATGAGGTAATTGTCGGTTGGCTGAATAATGGTTTTTATTGGCATAAGCGGGCATGTTGGCCCAATACACGCCACGAATGTATTCACGCCAACCGAGTATCTGACGTACGAAACCTTCCACCTGCGCAATATCGATGCTTGCTTTATCTTGAGCTTTAGAGGCTTCATAAGCCGAGAGTGCCGCTTCAATTACTTCACGAGGGCTTAGCAGCTTGCTGTTCAATGAGAAAGAGAGGCGACTATGATACAAACTCCACTTTGAATCGTGTTCTGTTGTCATTGCATCTTGAAATTGACCGAACAATGGCAAGCAGACTTGACAAAAATGGGCGAGTAGAGACAAGCTTTGAGCACGGTTCACTGGCCATAAGAGTTGAGCGTCAACTTCGCCAATTGTTTTGACGTGATGCCGCTCGATACGCTTCAAAATGTCCGAGATATTGTTAGCGAACATCAAAGGCTGTGGTAAGTTGCCAATGTCTTGCTTCTTAAGCTTTTTACGGTTATTGGCATCGTAATTCCACTTACCACCAACCGGTTTTTCATCTTCCAACAGAATGTTGAAACGTTTTCTCATTCGACGATAGAAGTGTTCCATCATGATGTGTTTATCTTGCGGGAACTGTGTTTCTATCTCCTCAAACGGAAACAAGAAGTGCTCTGTATCGCAACACCCTTTGGTGACATTGACTAGTTTGAGTTTCGCCATTTGCTGAAGCAGACGATATTCATCTGGCCTCTGGTATTCGAACTTGTCAGCATCGAACTCGTGTACATAGTGTTGAAGTAGGCCATCTAGGTTTTCAAATTGCGCCGTGTCATCCAGTGTTAAATGCACTACCTGATGACCTTGCTGGGCGAGTTCTTTGGCGAAGTAAGACATGGCAGAGAAAAATGCCACGACTTTCTGAATGTGAGAATCGACGTAATCGGTTTCTTGTTTGAGCTCTGCGATTATGTAAATGACATCATCGTTAACTTGCTGAAACCAAGAGTGCTCAATGTTGAGCTGGTCACCTAAGATGAGGCGCACAGTATTGAATTTCATAACACGTCCTAGTTTATAAACGTATGGTGTGAATCGTACGTATCAGTCTGATAAACAAATCAAATTATTGTGATTTATTAGTTATTAGATGACTACGATCTGACAAGCCGCCAAGATCACAAATAATTTTTGAGAGACAGAGACAGAGACAGAGAGGATTTAGGCAAAAGCAAGGCATGAAGAGATCAGTATAAGCCAACCAATAATACCGATAGAGGTTGGCAGTGACGTCGGATTTAGAGCAAAACAGTTATTCCATAGGAACCACGAGAATGTCGACCGGAGAAGTGTCGATAAGCTGCTTTGAGTGGGAAATGATTTTGTGCCAAAAATCATGATGGTGTCCACACAGCAATAGGTCTACCCCGTGTGTTTCAATCGTGTTTTTGAGCTTATCGTTCAAATCCCCTGTACCCACAAAGATATGTTGAATTGGCTGATTGGCGTAAGTTTCGAATACTCTTAACTTTGTTATCGCATCTTCATTGAAAGGCAAATCAATATTATCTTCCTGAATATCAACGAGTTCTGGGTAAATTTCTCCGTGAGTCCCGTCGATATAGACAAATGAAATGCTTGCTTCTAGTTTGTCTGCGAAGAAGATCGCTTTATCAATGAGGATTTTTGTGTCGTCAGTTAGCTCAAGTGCGACCAGAATATGTCGGTATTCCATAATTAAAGCCTATTGTTGTGAGTGATGTACTAAGCATAGTTTTTGTTTGAGCAAATGATATCGAAGGGATCTCATATTGGCGAAAATCATCATGCAAAGATCTTCTAAACACTTTCACATTTATATCGCTTTGATTGATAAGAAATTTACAAAAGGTTGTTATAGTGATGCGAGTTCGATGCTCGACAAAGCCATGAGAAGGCATATTAAAGCGACATATCGTTACTTTACGTGATTCGACAGATCAATCGCCAATAACTAAGAGACATCCATGACCGTACTACTCACCATTCCCACTCGAACATTAGGCTTTGATTACGACATTGAGATTAGTGACTGGTCGCAAAAGCTCATGGGTTTTCATGTGCTTAAAGATGAGCGACGCCCGCTTGATGGTGGGATTGGCTTAAGTTTAAATCTCATTGAGCAGTTTGATGTCACTGGTCGTTGGTTAGATTCGTTGCCGGCTCGGTATCGTGAAATCACAGACGATTTTCCAGAGTACCAATATCAAATGTTGTGGTTAGCTGCGAATACGTATGAAGCGGCACAATTGTTGGAATTACGTCCGGTTATTTTGGCATTGATCTGTATGAAATACAGCGTCGATAACCAAAGTGCATTGGATCTGAGCCGTTTAGGGCAAAAGAAAATTCTCGCAAAACTGGGGTTAGATAGCAGTAAAGCAACGCTTAAGTTCATCGATAAGTTAGAGTTACACTACAATGTGGGTGATGAGCTTGACCATATTGTACGTATTCTTGAACCGCTGCAAAGGCGCGTCCTCAAGTTCAAGCATTACTCTAAAGTGGGTTACACTGCCTTGCGGTTGGATCAGGTTCATCCATTTTTAACTGGCAGCCGACTGGGTATCGCAATGGTTGAAGAGGGAAGGCTCAATACACCGTCGAAAATGGCCATGTTTCAAGATGCGATATTATTGGGGCAGGATTTAGACATCGATGATCCTCTGCGTTCAATCACTAGCCAGAACTCATTTGCAATGTTTGAACAGCTTCATGATCGTTGGACAGAGCAGCGTCAGTTGCACCGTTTAGAGGGAAATCGCCCTGTAGATATGGATATACCTTATCCGGTTCCGTTGTTAGGCAATGATAATATCCACCCTATTATCGATTACTATGATCTTGAGCAAGAGGGCGTGGAGCAAAAACATTGCATTGGCGTATATCATAACCGAATAATGAGCGATCGCTATGTCGCGTTTCGTATGTTTAAACCACAAAGGCTAACCATAGGTTTGCGCCGAGCCCCTAACAAGTCGTTTCCTTTTGAAATCGACCAAATCTGCGGGAAGCGTAATGCGCCACCTACAGAGGCAGCGCGACGAGTTATCCTCGATTGGCTAGAAGCCAGTAAAATACAGTTGAAACAGAAAATACAATCGCTTTAATCTAGCGAACTCAGTTGCTTATGGAGAAAGCGATCAGACAAAAAAGTGGTATTTAGACAATGCGAACAACGCTCGTCTACAGGAAATGCATCAACCTGTAAATTCTAGTGTAAATATACCCGATATCTTGCTGCTCAATCAGGCAACTAACGGTTATATAAGCTATCAATACGATTTATTACTGCAGTGGTTGAGCAACAAGCTTATATTGACTAGAATGACGCACTTTTTTTATTTACGCACATACAGGTAATGAACATGAGCGATACTAATTCAAAACCAGCTTTACCAGATCATCTTGCAGGCAACCCACGCAGCCCACATCACGTGGCTGAGTGTTTCGAATACCCAATCGGCATTCGTCTAAATGGTAAAGAGCGTACGGATGTTGAAGAATACTGCATCAGCGAAGGTTGGGTTAAGATCCCTTCTCCTAAAGCTCTAGATCGTCGTGGTCAACCTATGCTTATTACTCTTAAAGGTACTGTAGAAGCGTTCTACATCGAAGAGTAATTGTTGGAGTAACTCGCTAATCTTTGGTGTCATTATCAAATATAGAGTTACCAAGCGTTATCACTTTAAAGGGCTTAGAGAAATCTAGGTCCTTTTTGTTTTTCTGCATTTGCAATTGCTGCAAGACTACTGTCTGTTACTCCCTTACTGAGGGCTAACTGACTGAACCTTATATTCAAACTGGAAAGATCATGGAAGAAAGAAGCCAAGCTTATCTCGATAGCTACCTCAGCACATTGCCAGCCGAAGTGGCTTCGCAATACACCTCTTTTAGTGCCGACTATTACTGTGCCGATGAATACAACGCCAACTTGTGTGCACAGTTGATTCTTAAAGGTGAAAAACAAGCGTCTTGTAGCCTTGAATATTGGTATAGCCACGAAGGTGAGGCGAGACCGGTGGTTGGCCATCTACAAGTCGTCACCGATTGGGACGGCAAGCCAATTTGTATCGTAGAGATAACCTCAGTGTCATTGTGCAAATACAACGAAGTGACCGCTGAGTTTGCTGCCGCAGAAGGCGAGGGTGATAAAACTCTCGAATGCTGGAGAGAAGCGCACTGGAACTTCTTTTCTCGTGAATGTGAAGAGCTAAAAATCTCGCCAACTGAAGATATGATGCTGGTATTAGAGCGCTTCAAAGTGGTTCATCAATAAAGGGCATTTTTTTTGAATCATAATGCGTGGCACATACGTTGGTTTTGTTTGGTTGTGAGTAATGCGCGGCCAGATAAAATAAAAAACGAAAACTAAAAACAGAAGTAAGGTCTAACAACATGCATAAGGTAATAGATAAACTGGCTTGGATATTCATCAATGACGGCAAGTTGTTGATGGTGAGATCAAAAGGTAAGGAATTGTTCTACCTTCCAGGCGGAAAACGTGAAGCTGGAGAAAGTGACGAGCAAGCACTCGTTCGTGAAATCAAAGAAGAAATCTCTGTTGATTTAATACCTGATTCCATCAAATACGTTGAGACCTTTATAGGCCAAGCTGATGGCAAAGCGGAAGGCGTATCGGTGCAATTGACTTGTTATCTTGCTGATTATACAGGTGAACTGTCTCCAGATGCCGAAATCGAAGAGCTTAAGTTTGTTGATGGCAACGACAGAGCGGTATGCTCATTGGCAGCACTGGTTGCGCTTGATTGGTTAGACGCGAACCAGTATTTGGTTTAAGGTTTTAGCGACTATTAGCTAATGCTGAAGATTGGTCTTCAAAAGATCATCGCTTACGAATAGCTTGAAGGGCGACTGTCTTTCATCAATAGGTCGAGTTTCCTTTGAGCTTTCTTCGTGTCTTGTAAATCCACCACCTCAATCATTTCACACTCATCTCGTACCATCTCATTGATCAGGCTTGGATAGTGTCTGCAATCTTCTGGTCGGTCTAAGTAAATACTGCATGTGTACTTGGCTTGAGCCTTGGTGTCTTTCGTCGGAACCAGCTCCAGAAAAGGGCAGCGAGTTAAACGTTCGCCAGATTGCGGATCAAACCATATCTCGCTTCCTCGGACATATTCAAAAATGTCTGGGTTGAACAGCTCCCACAAATCGATCTCTTCTTGAGTCGCGGCAAGGTCGCCATCTCCGTATTTGATACAGCATTTTCCGCATTGATTACAATCTTTCATTATCGACTTCATTGGTTGGTGAGCTTTTATCATTTTATCACTGATAGGCGTGGCACGTTGACTTTGTTGTTCATGGTTAAGCTGTTACGGGAAGGGAACTTGGAATTGCAGTACCTAAAATCAATTTATCTATGTACCACCACTCCAATCAAAGCAGTAAACAATGATACAATTTGCGCCTCTCACGTTATTCAAGTAAAGGCATCAAAATGAGAACCGTGTACACCACCGAAGGCAACATCAACGCAAATAAACAGAAAGACGCTTACCCAAAGCTCGCTTTGTGTGAAAAGTGCGTTGGTGACTATGTGGTGATCGAGCAAGGTGAACGAACTTACAAGCCTTGTGCTAAATGTGGTGTAGACGATTAATGCGCCTTGATAAATACCTATGTAAAAGCACTGACCTAACCAAGCCTGAAGCGATTGAACGCATCCATAATGGCGAGGTGAACGTAAACAGTGAAACAGTCACCGATGAATCAACTCAGGTTCATGAAAGCAACGCCATCTTGTTGAATGACACGCCTCTTAATTTGCGTGAATTTCGATACCTCTTAATGCACAAGCCTGCGGGTACTGTTTGCTCTAATATCGACGAAGTTTATCCCTCGCTGTTCAACTACATCGAGATAGACAAAGCATCAGAACTGCATATAGCAGGGCGTTTAGATGTTGACACTACAGGCTTAGTCTTGATTACCGATGATGGGCGCTGGTCATTCAATATCACGCTGCCAACCAAGTCATGTAAGAAGATGTACCGCGTGACATTGTCACGAGATATAAAAGACGATGTCGCTGACAAGTTCAAAGCGGGCATTAAATTGCAAGGCGAGCAAAAACTGACGCGTCCGGCAGAACTCGAAGTGATTACTAGTAAAGAAGTGCTGTTGACCATTACAGAAGGTAAGTTTCATCAAGTAAAACGAATGTTTGCTGCGGTGGGGAATCGTGTTGTCGGCCTTCATCGTGAACAGATAGGTGGTGTGCGATTAGATGTTGAAGAAGGCCAGTGGCGTTATCTAACTAAAGCCGAAGTCGAATCATTTCAGCAAGGCTCTGAATAGACGTCGTAACCACTTAAAGCGTTAAGCGGGACAGCACAAGAATATCAACACTATAAGGATGTAGGATGGAAAACCTAAAAGTCTCAGAAATTAAGTCTTTCGTACCCGCGAAAGACTTCAATTTATCTAAGCGTTTTTACCAGTCAATCGGCTTCGAAGTGATGTCTGAATTTCACGACATCGCCTATCTGCGTTATGGCAGTTGTGCGTTCCTTCTGCAAAACTTTTATGAACCTGCTCACTGTGACAATTACATGATGCACTTACTGGTTGAAGACGTAAAAAGTTGGTATCAACACATCCAAAACTCTAATGTAGTGTCGGAATTTGAAGTTACCGTTTCCGAGGTTGTTGAACAGCCTTGGGGAATGCTTGAGTTTTGTATCACTGACCCAAGTGGTGTGCTGTGGCGTGTGGCTGAGAACATCAAGCGCTTAGCCTTATAGATTCGCGTTGGTGTTGCTTTCGCGCGCACCCTACCAATATCAAAACAATCCTTGGAGTATTTAGAAATGTTGTTTTCTAGCCTGTCTAAACCATTGGTTCATGGCTCCGAGTTATGTTCTGAACTGCTCAATTTCTTAACCGAGCATAAACGTGATTTCGAAGAAAAGTTAATCCCTGATCTGTCATACATCGATGATATGGCACATGTGGTGAACGGTATTAAAATTAAAGATGTTCTACACATCAATGCGAATCAATACCGACTTCAATATTCGTTTGATTGGGAGCTGTTTTTAGGTTGTTCGGATAGGAACGAAACCGGTGTAGAGAATGGAAGTGTTCTATTTACACTTGAGGATGATAACGTTCTTAATATCGACTTCCCAATCTACGGCTCTCGAGATACTAGCGATGAGCTTTAGTCGGTTTTTCGTGGGTGTTATACAAAAGGAAGAATAATGATAACTATCGAAAGGCTTGAAGAGTCTCATGTGGCGTTAGTTCAGGGCATCCAACTAGGCGATGAACAGGTTAAGTTTGCAGGTACAGCTGCAGAGTTTTTATTAGACGGCAGTGAAACGACGCACTTGCACGTGATTAAGTTTGATAACGATGTGGTGGGTTTCTTTAAGCTTGATATCGCTTACGCAGAGCACTACGAATTCTGCCCTGAAGGAAGCATTGGGTTAAGAGCCTTTGTTGTTGATAAAAACCAGCAAGGTAAAGGTTTGGGAACAGGCACGGTCAAAGCTTTGTTTCCATATTTAAAAGCCAATTACTCAGCGTATGAGTCGATTTACTTAACCGTGAATTGCAAAAACCTCGCAGCATTCAATTGCTATAAGAAAGGCGGCTTCGAAGATACTAATGAACAGTATCTAGGTGGCGCAGCAGGCCCACAATTTATTATGCGTGGGCGAATTGCTTAGTGACATGAAACCCGTTTCCACTGAGCTAAAACCCCAACAAGGTATGTTATGAAACAGAATATTGTCCACATTGCACTAGTGGTAAAAGACTACGATGAAGCGCTTGATTTTTATGTAAACAAGCTTAAGTTTGATCTCATCGAAGATACGTATCTACCCGAAGAAGATAAGCGCTGGGTTGTTGTTGCTCCACCAAATTCAACCGGTGTGAGCTTGTTACTTGCCAGAGCTTCCAAGCCAGAGCAACTTGATTTCATCGGTAACCAAGCTGGTGGACGCGTATTCCTATTCTTAAACACCGATGATTTCTGGCGTGATTACGAACGCATGACGTCTTTGGGTATTAACTTTGTCCGAGAGCCTAAAGAGCAAAGCTACGGTACGGTTGCTGTGTTTGAAGATCTTTACGGTAACTTGTGGGATCTACTTCAGTTAACCCCGGAACACCCTATGGCTAACAGGTAGATAAGCTTACCCATAACCTGAATTATAGACGCATGGATTTACAGGAGCGACATGGAAGTCAGAAGGTATCAACCCAAGTATTCAAACGCATTACAGGCTCCATGAGCTAACGATCGGAATGACTCTTAATAAACTGATAATAAGACGCATTGGAACAGTGATCGTCTCTGCAAACTGAGAAGAGAAACACGTCTATACTGACATGGGTTGCGCCGCTGATTTTAAAAGTGGCGCTATGAATGTAAGCTTGATTAGGTTAAATCTCAGAGGTGACGATGAAAAAATTACTACCACTATGCGCCATTTTACTCTTGACATCATTTTCAGCTGCGGCTTCTGATGGTTTGATTAAATACCAAAGTAATTACTCAGTGAAAGAGACGGCTGATCGCTTCGAAGAGATCGCCAAAAGCAAAGGTTTGACCTTGTTTGCGAGAATCAATCATCAGAAAAACGCGAGTAAGGTCGATCTTGAATTGAGACCAACGGAAGTGATCATCTTTGGTAACCCGAAAGTAGGGACACCATTAATGCAATGTGCTCAAGAAGTCGCGATAGATTTACCACAGAAGGTGTTAGTCACTGAAGATTCTAGTAAGAAAGTATGGTTATCTTACAACGATCCTAATTACTTGGTAGAGCGTCACGCGATAAATGGCTGTGACGAAGTGGTTAAGAAGATATCGGGTGTACTAAGTAAGCTTTCAGAAGCGACCGTGGCGAAAGCTGAATAGCCGAGACCAATAAGCACTCATTTAGATTATTGACGGGTGAGACATGACGATGATACAGCCGCCCGATCATTGTGTGGTGCATTGACAACTAAGCAATAATATATAAAAGTAGTGTTATGAAACTGAATTTAGCGCCATCTAACCAACGAATTATCATCATTCCATAGGAATGGTGGGGTTGTTGATGCGCTTTGTTTATCGAACCCACCTGTAAGGTGGGTTTTTTGTAGCTGTCTTATGGGTTTATCTAAATAGAGGAAGTCATATGAAAAAGATCGCGGTTTTTGGCAAGCCTGGGAGTGGAAAATCTACTATTAGCAAAGCGTTGGCAGTAGCCACAGGCATTGAGCTTCATCAGTTGGACTCTATTGTTTATAAGACCAACGGAGAGTTTGTTGAGCGTGAAGTGTTCGAGCAGGCTCATGAGAGCATACTTAGTTCAGAAAGTTGGATCATCGATGGATTTGGCCCATTAGGTTCATTCAACACACGTTTAGAAGCCGCTGATACCTTGGTTTATATCGACCTTCCTTATCCCATTAGCTACTGGTTCGTCACCAAGCGAATGCTCAAAGGGTTGTTCGTTAAACCTGAAGGCTGGCCTGATGGAAGTTCAGTTATAAAAGGTACGATACAAAGTTATAAGACACTAAAATTATGCCCGAAATTTTGGAATGACGACTTTAGAGCGCGGTTAGAATTGCGCGCAAAAGAAAAAGAGGTTCATATCATCAGCAGTGTGCGCGAATTGAATAACTTTGTTCGTCAACATGTGACTTAACATGTATTGTTTTACCTTGCTATAAACGTTTTTATTTATTCATAACTTCATGAAAATATTTAGATTTGATCCAATGTGTGGCATATTTTACATATGTTTGGTTTATACAAATAAAAACGGGAAGGCCTCAATGATCTTCCCGTTAGGTATTACTTAACTCAGCGTGCTATTGGCAGTTTGAATAAGAAGCCTTATGCACAACACTTCTTGTATTTCTTACCGCTACCGCAAGAACATGGGTCGTTACGGTTAGGCGTCTTTTCAAATGTCATTGTTTTTGGCTTGTTTAGCAGAATATCAAGTTCAAGCGTATTTTCTTCTTTCTCTGCGTCTACTGTTACGTTAACAAAGATAGTTTGTTCGGCTGCTAGCGCTTCAACTTCTGCTTTACGTGCTTCAGTTTGAACCGTTGCGACGATTGGAGATTCTTCAGTACCCGCTTTTACATCGCGGTTTACGTTGTAGCCAGCAAGAACGTGGTTCTGTCTTGTTTCAATACGGCCTTTGAAAAATAGTTTCGACATTGGGTACTCAGTAAAATGTTGAATGGCGCTATTTTTAATGATGATAGCGCAATGGAGCGGCGATTATACGCATATATTCAAATTGATAAAGCAGTGATGTGGCTAAAGCTTGTTTAGCTTAATCCAAAAGCAAACCGAATTTTTCCACCCCCGTTTTTAGTGACGGTATAGCGCTCGTAGTGGATTCAGATTGTGTTAAAACATAAATGTAAGGCGGTTATTTTGAAAAAAGTAGTTATTGTAACAGGCGGGAGCAGAGGTATTGGTGCAGCGACGTCTAAGTTGTTGGCCAGCAAGGGTTATGCCGTATGTGTTAACTTCATACATAATGAGTCGAGAGCCGAAGAATTGGTGACTGAGATTCGTGAACAGGGTGGAACGGCTATTAGCGTGCGTGCGGATGTATCTGTTGAATCAGACGTTAAATCGTTGTTCGAGATCGCTTGTAATAAATTAGGAGCAGTGACTCATTTGGTCAATAATGCTGGGATCTTATTTACCCAATCTGCGTTGGTTGATATTGAATTTGACCGCTTTGAGAAAGTGATGAAATCGAATGTGTCCAGCTGCTTCTTGTGTAGCAAAGCGTTCATCAAACAAGCACAAGATGGGGGAGCGATAGTCAATGTTTCTTCCGCGGCCTCTAGAACGGGCGCACCATTTGAATATGTGGATTATGCAGCGTCTAAAGGCGCTATGGATTCATTAACCAAAGGCTTGTCGCTTGAGTTAGCTTCACGAAATATTCGAGTGAATGGCGTTAGACCGGGGTGCATTTATACTGAAATGCACGCCGATGGTGGAGAGCCTGGGCGAGTGGATAGATTAGCATCACAGCTTCCACTTCAGCGTGGCGGTACACCAGAAGAAGTCGCTAATTCGATAGCATGGTTATTGTCTGATGAAGCTTCTTATGTAACAGGCTCGTTTGTAGATATTGCAGGTGGTCGATAGAGCTTTGAAAGCAGGTCGCTAGACTGAGAAATAACAACCTGAAAAAATTAGAATATGGTCAAGTAGTTGAAAGTTTTGTGGTTAACTTATTGTTTATAACAACATAGTGTAACGATGAGTCGCATAGGGGGTTTATGATTAGTTGTAATGATTACGATTATATTGAGATTGTGTGTCTGCATCGATACCCAATTAAATTAACGCTGAGGTCTGGCGAACAGATAGAATGTGTCGGATTAGATACACAGCGTAATGATAACCGCGAAGAGTGCATTAAAGTGAGTCAGCAAGAAACAGAACAACTGGTTGTGTTAACTGAAATTGCAACACTAGAAGTCTGTGTCGATAACCCTCACTTTCAGCAGATTTCATTCATAACGTCATGAGCTCTTAAATGAATAACACGACTGAACAATGCTATTGCACGGCATGTCGCTCAGACACAACACATGTTGTGGTTTTGGTTAGAAAAGAAAGTCAGTTTGCCGGCCGGCCGAATCAAAAGCGACATGAGTTCTGGTCGGGAGTGATCAAAGGTTGGTTCCTCGGTCCGTTTATCGCATCAATGGATGAGTTTTCTCGTCATCTTGTCTGTGAAAAGTGTGGTCATAAAGAGATACAAGATTAATAGTGTTACTCTGCGAAACTTTGGCTTTAATACAGTTACAGCATCAATTGGCTTAGGAAGAAAACGAATGAAAGTAGAAATGATTGAAGCCGTAAAAGCGTACGGCTTTTCAGTAAGAACCACCAATACCGATGAGATTGACCCAGCTAAAGCCAAGATAGGCCAATTGTGGCAGGGCTTTTTTGACCAAGTATTTCCCACATTAACGCCTGATTCAAAAGTATATGGTATCTACACCAATTACGAGTCTGACTTTACCGGTGAATTTGATGTTATCGCGTGTACTAATGTACTTACAGATCAGAGTTTAGATGCGCTTGTTGAAACCGAAATAAAAGCAGGGAAGTACTTAACGTTCTTTGCCGAAGGTGAATTACCACAAGCGGTTATCGATTTATGGGGAGAGGTGTGGGCTTATTTCAACGACCCAGATTGTCCACATACGCGAACTTATACAACTGATTTTGAGTTTTACAAAGGCGAAATGGCTGTCGAGATTTCGATAGCGATTCAGTGATCTGTTTGAAATGAACAAAAGGCTTAACCGAGACTGTGGTATCTAATTAAGGGATAGCGGCAACGGGTTGAGAGGTTAAGCCTTTGAATATCGGTTCATTACAAATAAGATACAGTGTCACGTAATTGCTTAATCCCCCTCGTTTTATCTATCCCTGAATTCCCTTAAGTCACCCAAAAACAGAATCTTGCTTGGTTTCATTCCACAGAGGGTATTGCTTCATTACTTGGGTATAGAGTTTGCTGTCTAGATGGGCTCTTAACCAACGTCCTACGTTTTGATATTCAGATTGCACAAACCACTTCTTTTCAACTCTTACAAACTGGCTGACAAACGGCATTACCGCAAAGTCGGCGAGGCTAGGTGTATTGCCAAAAAGGTACTCGTGTTGAGCGAGTTTACTTTCCAGTGCAGAAATAAACCCTTCGCATGCCTTTCTGCGTTGTTCAGTATCAACGTTTCGGTAGCGAACAGACGCGCGATACTTTTCTAGGTGACCAATAAACTCATTGTCGTTACGAGCAATCAACTCAAGAACCTCTTGATTTAGTGCAGGCTCGCTTGAACGCATCAGATCTTGAGGATCGTTTTGTTCCAATGCCCAAATCATCACTTCTATGCTTTGTTCTATAATCGTACCTTGTGGCAGCACAAGTACCGGTACAGTGCCTTTCGGCGAGCTAGCTAATAGTTCGCTAGGCTTGTCTTTAGTGACGATTTCTCGAAGTAACACTTTTTGTTGTGATAAAACGATGCCCATTCGGCCGCGCATTGCGTAAGGGCAACGGCGCAAAGAATAAAGGATAGGTAAATCGGATTCGTTTGGCATTATTGAGGTCATTTAGTTTGAAAAGTGTTGTTAGGTGGTAAAGAGATCGTGATGTGGGTAGAATACGCGGCTTAAAAATTATAAGTAAGTGAGCGACTTCAAAAATGAGCAGAAAAATTGAGTTATTAGCCCCAGGTGGTGATGTAGAAGCGATAAAAGCAGCCATCGTAGCGGGTGCTAATGCAGTTTATTGTGGTTTAGACACATTCAACGCTCGTAACAGAGCCTCTAACCTATCGTTAGACGAATTGAATGGTGTGATTCGCCTTGCTCATGAATACGGCTGTGAAGTGTTCCTGACTCTTAACGTTGTGCTACTGGAGCATGAGACTAAGAGCATCACCAAACTGCTGAACCAGCTTGTGAACACCAAAGTGGATGGCATTATTGTTCAAGACTTGGGTTTATTCAACCTGGTTAAGAAGTACTTCCCATCACTGGATGTTCACGCATCAACTCAGTTAACGACACACAACGAAGGCCAGATTAAATTCTTGTCTAAGATTGGCGCAACACGCGTTAACTTGTCACGTGAGTTAAACCTTCCAGAAATTAAAATGCTGACAGAAGTGGCGCACGATCACGATGTACTGACAGAAGTCTTCGTACACGGCGCGCTGTGTATCGCATTCTCTGGTCAATGTTACTCAAGCTCTGTAAGTGTCGGTAACTCTGGTAACCGTGGCCGTTGTAGCCAAGCGTGTCGTGATGAATACGAAATCACCAACGCGGGCAACAAGTTCCCACTGAACTTGAAAGATAACTCAGCTTACTACGACCTACCTGAATTGGTTGACGCGAAAGTTGACTCGTTGAAAGTAGAAGGTCGTATTAAAGGCGCACACTATGTTTACACAGTGGTAGACACGTGGCGTAAACAGATTGATAGCTTTGTAGAGAGTGGTTTGTTGATCGAAGACGATTCGAACCTGCACAAAGTATTCAACCGTGATTTCACCAACTCTTTCCTAAAGGGAAACCTAACGAAAGACATGTTCATTGATAACCCGCGCGACAACAGCATGAACTACGCTGTTGAGAAAGCGACGAAGCAGAACAACGAAATCTCAGTAGTACAGATTCAAGAAGTGACTAACGAACTTCACCAAGCGAAAGACATACTTGGTAGCGAAATGCGTGACAAGATCGAGTTTCTTGATATTCGTAAGACGCCAGTAGCACTATCGTTCAGTGCAAAAGTGGGTCAACCATTCACGGTGACAGTGAACACGCCTAAAGAGAACTTTACCCTTCAATCTAAATCGCTATTGAAAGCGGTAGAAGAGAAGGCGATCACTCAAGAGCTACTTGAGAAGCGATTCAAGAACGTGAAGAGTGCGGTTCATACGTTAGAAAGCCACGACTTCAGTGAATTAGATGCGGGCTTGCTGATTCCTCTAAAAGAGGTTTCAGACCTTAAAGACGAGATTGACTTCATTCTGAATGGCTCTGTGGAAGTGATTAAGCACGTTGAAGTGCCAGCACTGCCTCAACACCCTAAAGTGAATGAAAAGCCAACCATGTCGATGCTTATCGCCGATGTGGAAGACTTGCACCTGTGCGACGTAACTGATGCCGATGTGTACTTCAAACTGCCTGAAAGCTTCAAAAAGCGTTGTAACAAGTACATCGACATCTTGGCTGCAAACCCACGTTTGATTCCTTGGTTCCCAGCAGTATTGATTGGTAAAGATTACGACGAAGCAGTTCGTATCCTTGAAGAGATCAAGCCAGCTCGCATCGTAACCAACAACACGGGTATTGCGTACAAGGCTTACGAAATGGGTATCGAGTGGGTTGCAGGCCCGTTCATGAACACAACTAACTCTCACGCGTTAGTGACGCTTAAAGAAGAGCTTAACTGTGCAGGTGCATTCATTTCGAACGAGATCAACAAAGGTCAGATTCGTCATATTCGCCGCCCGGAAAACTTCAAACTGTTCTACAGCATCTACCACCCAATCTTGATGATGACCAGTCGTCAGTGTTTCTTCCAAAGAACCGTGGGTTGCAACAAACCAAGCATCGAAGCGGGTTGTATGTTGAAGTGTGAGAAAGCGACCACAATTACTAACGTGAAAGGCATCTCTTTCGCGGTTGATAAGCAGAAGGGTGGCTACCCAAGCATTTACAACCACGAGCAGTTCTTAAACCATGACGCTGTAACCGATTTCTCAGGCTTGTTTGACGAGTTCTTCATTGACCTAACCAACATTGGTGCAGGTTCGAAAGAAGTACAAGACAAAGTAGAGCTTATCAAGCACTTCGAAGCGCTACTGAACGGCGTAGAAGGTTCACAACAGAACCTAGAGCAGCTAGTTGAAGTTCGAACTAATGCTCAGTACGTTCAAGGTTTATAGGGTGCAAGGTTTATAGCTTTTAAGACAAAGAGCATTCAAGGTCTATGAGCCTTAACCGCTTATAAGCACTCCGAACCAATAAACAAAAAGCCACTCGATCGAGTGGCTTTTTAGTGTCTGAGACTTACTAAGTCGTTCTTAGCTTGAGAATACGTTATTCCGTCACAGCTTCCTGTTTGAAGCATGGGCTTTTCAACGTGTTCATCTTTTCGATTTCGTTTGTTAAGCGCAGCGAAAGAAGGGCTTTTTGGTTTGAAGCAAAATCAAACATCACGATGGTCGCAGTGCCAACCGTTGTGAGCTTTTGTTGTGCTTTACTGACGATCGCGTATTCCATAGTAAAGCGGTCGTCTTGAATATCGGTGACGCGTGATCCAATCATCAATGTGTCTGGGTAGGTGACTGGACGGAAGTACTTACAATAAGTGTCACCAAGTACAGGGCCAACTTTGGTGAGAGCCATTTCTTCCATCAGTTCGACGTGCTTAAAAAAATCTAAGCGAGCCGTTTCGAAATAACGAAAATACACCGCGTTGTTAACGTGATTAAGTGCATCCATTTCTCCCCAAGCGACAGGTATTTCTGTTACTACCGGGTAGTCAGACAATAATTCTTCCATGCGAACCCTCTTATTGTTATCTGTGTAATTAATGTTATCTGGGTAATTAACGTTATCTGCTTATCCTTCAACGGGATAAGTTGTTATTGGAATAAAAACCCTACCGCCAAATTAACAAAACTGCAACACGTGTGATTCAAGTTTTTGAAGCTCGAAATCACACAATGTCAGACACTTAATTACATATGCACGCAATGGTTAGGCATTAAGGTGTTTGAATTGCAGCTCAACCAAGCGTTGGTACAATTCGCAGCTAGTGATGAGCGACTGGTGGTCGCCGATGTCTATAAGCTGACCTTGATCGAGTACCGCAATTTGGTCGGCGTGTTTAATTGTTGATAAACGATGGGCAATAATGATCGTCGTTCTGCCACGCATTAACTCTTCTAATGCTTGCTGAACATGATGCTCACTTTCACTGTCTAGCGCACTGGTTGCTTCATCCAATAACAGAATATTGGGATCTTTCAAGATGGCACGAGCAATGGCAATACGCTGACGTTGGCCGCCAGACAATCTCACACCACGCTCACCAAGAAAGCTGTTGTAGCCATCAGGTAGGTTTTGAATAAACTCGTGCGCGTGTGCTTTCTTAGCTGCCTCGATAACTTGCTCGTCTGTTGCCTGCGGGTTGCCGTAGCGAATGTTATGGAACATATCGTTACTGAACAAAGCAGGTTGTTGCGGCACCAATGCCATCTGCTTTCTTAATTCGTTCGGGTCAAACTGATTCAGTTTAATGCCGCCTAGCGTTACCTTGCCCACTTGGGGGTCGTAGAAACGTTGCAGCAGTTCGAATAGGGTGGTTTTACCTGCGCCAGACGGGCCAACCAGTGCCAACACTTTACCTTCATGGGCAGTTAAAGAGAGGTTGCTTGTTGCTGGCTGGTCTGGTCTTGATGGGTAACAGAAGGTCACATCATCAAAAGCGACTTCTGGTGTTACGTTATCCAGTGATGTTGGGTTTTCGACAGGCGCGACAATGTGGCTTTCCACTTGTAGAATCTCGATCAATCGTTCTGTTGCACCTGCCGCACGTTGCAGTTCACCCATCACTTCAGAAATCGTTCCTAGCGATGAAGCGACCATAATCGCGTAGAACACAAACGCTGCCAGATCGCCCGCCGACATCGTGCCATTAATCACATCGCTACCGCCAACCCAAAGCATCCCTGATATTGCGCTGAACACGATAACAATCACGCCTGATATAAGTATCGCGCGCTGTTTTACACGTTGACGACCAATCTCATAAGCCTTCTCTACTTCAATCGCGAACGAGGCTTTCTCTTGTGCTTCTCGGCTGTAGCTTTGTACCGTTTTGATGTGCTCAATTGCTTCGCCGGCATAAGAGCCCACATCAGACATTGAATCTTGGCTTTGGCGAGAGAGGGCTCTCACACGTCGTCCGTATACCAAAATCGGAATCAAGATAAACGGCACAGAGGCCAACACAATCAGCGTTAGCTTAATGTTGGTCGCAAACAACATAATGATTGCGCCAATACACATTAATGCGCTGCGCATTGCCATAGAAAATGACGAACCAATGATGCTTTGAAGCAGAGTTGTGTCGGTTGTGATGCGCGACATGATGTCGCCACTGCCATTGGTTTCGAAGTAGCTTGGGTGCAGCGTCACAACGTGATTGAAAACCGATAAACGAATATCCGCGCTCACTCGCTCCCCAACAGAAGAGACTAAATAGAAGCGGAAGAAGGTGCCAATCGAGATCAACACGACCACGACCATGATGAATTGAATCGCGCTGCCTAAGTCTGATAGTGATTGTTGGCTGAAACCTTGGTCGATAAGAAGACGGATACCGTGACCAACCGAAAGGGTTAAACTCGCAGTGAAGATCAGCGCAATCAACGCTGCTATTACACGACCTTTATAGGGCTGAATAAATTTACTCAGCTCTAGCAAAATACTGAGGCTTTTCTTCTCAGGTTTGGGTTCTGGCGCTTGTTGAGTCGATCGCTGAGTGGAGTCGAGCGTAGAAGAGACATCGTTTTGCATATGACTGCCTTAATGTGTTGTCGCTTTAAAAATAGGTGGCTTGTTGCTTGTAGTGCGTTTTGTTCGCTGGGAAGCACTTGTTGAGAATAGAACCCATTAAAGCATTTATTATAGGTGGACGCTCCTACGGAAGCGCAATTTCCCAAATTTCATTAAGGCTAAGTGACTCATACAGATTGGCTAAAAGTAAAATTAGTCATTCTGATCTTCGTGATTTGAAAGACTATTGGATTATTTAACCCTTATTTTTATGCAAGTAAATCGGCTGAAATAGGGAAGTGTGTTTATAGTTATCTCTGTGCCTGTTGATTTATAAATCAATGGTGAAACGTTTGCCTTTTATCTAGAAGCTTGTTTTATCAATGACTTGTATTTTATAGATGTTAGACCAGTCATTGAGACTGTTTTTTGTGCAATGTTTGTTACAAAAATTCAACAAGTTAATTTTTTATACATTTTTCTTGCATAAAAGCCCAGTTAAAATAGAATAACCAACAAATGACAATTAATGCAGTAATCTGGCATGAGTATTCAAGTAAAGAGCATCAACAAATCATACGGTGATACCCAAGTTCTTCATGACATCAGTTTCGATTGTGAGAGTGGTGAAACCTTGGTATTGCTTGGCCCAAGCGGCGCGGGCAAGAGTTCACTACTGCGTGTTTTGAACCTGCTAGAAATCGCGGACAACGGCGAATTAGACATTGCTAACGAGCAATTCGATTTTTCAAGCCAAATCCAAGAGATGCAGGGGCTTAAACTTCGTCGTAAAGTCGGCATGGTGTTCCAGCAATACAACTTGTGGCCACACATGACGGTAATGGAAAACTTGATTGAAGCGCCAACCAAAGTAGCCGGTTTAGATAAAGAAGAAGCGATTAAGCAAGCACAAACGGTATTAACGACCTTACAGCTTGCAGACAAAGCAGACGCTTGGCCATTGCAACTGTCAGGTGGTCAGCAACAACGTGTTGCGATTGCTCGTGCTCTTATGATGAAACCAGATGTATTGCTGTTTGACGAACCAACGGCAGCACTCGACCCAGAGATCACCAACCAAGTCGTTAGCATCATTAAAGAACTAAGCGGCACTGGGATCACTCAGGTTGTTGTGACTCACGAAGTTGATTTCGCCAAGAAGATTGCAAGCCATGTTCTTTACCTTGAGAAGGGTTACATCGTTGAACACGGCACCAACGACGCATTTATTAATCCGCAGACTCCAGAGTTTGCCGAGTATCTTACTCATTAAGTAAGTCGCTCACTAAAAACAAGTTGACTCACTAGATTTAGCTAAACACAACATCGATTAAAACAATCAAATTATAAGAATGGCCACAGGCCACTATCACAATGTATTCGGAGTAACAAAATGAAAAAGATTCTACTAGCTTCACTTATCGGTCTTGCTTCTTTCAATGCAGCGGCTCAAGAAGAAATCAAATTCGCAATGGAAGCAACTTACGCACCGTTCGAATACATGGACGAGAACAACCAAATTCAAGGTTTTGACGTAGACCTAGCAAACGCACTTTGTGAAGAGATGAAAGCGACATGTACTTTCCACAACCAAGCGTTCGATAGCCTGATCCCAGCTCTTAAATTCAAACGTTACGATGCAGCTATCTCGGCAATGGACATCACTGAAGCGCGTCTTCAACAAGTAAACTTCTCTGATGCTTACTACGACAACTCTGCAGCATTCATTTCTATTGAAGGCAAAGTCGCAGACCAAGCGGCACTTGAAGGCAAGCGTATCGGTGTTCAAAACGGTTCGACTCACCAAAGCTACCTACTTGAGCAACTGCCAGGTGTAACTGCTGTTCCTTACTCAAGCTACCAAGATGCATTCATCGATATGAAAAACGGTCGTATCGATTCTGTATTTGGTGACACTGCCGTAGTCGCTGAATGGTTCAAAAAGCAAGACAACCTAACGTACGTTGGCGACCAAGTAACAAACCAAGAATACTTCGGTAACGGTTTCGGCATCGCAGTAAACAAAAGCAACCCAGAGCTAGTTGCACAGTTGAATACAGCACTTGCAGCAGTGAAAGCGAACGGTGAATACGACAAGATCTTCAACAAGTACTTCGGTAAGTAATATGCAGTTGCAGTTAACGGGTTACTCTTTAGGGCTCGTCGAAGCAAGCTGGATGACAATTCAGCTTGCATTCGTAAGTCTATTGGTTGGATTAGTTTTAGCGGTATTGTTTGCTGGCGGTGAAATGTCTCGTCGTATTGCAATCAAATGGCCGACAACCGCGTTCGTGACAATCGTACGTGGTCTGCCAGAAATCTTGGTAGTTTTGTTTATCTACTTTGGTTCAACACAAGTGCTCTTCATGATCACTGGTGACTTTATTGAAGTTAGCCCGTTCTTATCTGGTGTTGTTGCGTTGTCACTTATCTTCGCTTCTTACGCTTCACAAACCATTCGTGGTGCATTGAAGGCAGTAAGCAGAGGGCAGAGAGAAGCGGCGAGTGCATTGGGTATTCCTCAATCTCGCGCATTTTTCAGAATCGTATTGCCACAGGCAGTAAGACACGCACTGCCTGGTTTAACGAACCAATGGTTGGTTCTACTCAAAGACACCGCACTGGTTTCACTGATTGGCGTAACCGATCTATTGAAGCAAGCGCAGTTAACATCAGCAGCAACGCACGAAGCATTTACTTGGTATGCAACGGCGGCAGCTATTTATCTAATCATCACATTGATTACGCAAAGAGCAGTAAAAGTGATTGATGGTAAGTTCTCTATTCAAGGTTTGGGTAACAAAGGGGCAATGGCATGAATCAACAATACCTCTCTCAAATGCTTGAAGGCTTAGCCACGAGTCTTCAACTGACCGGCGCGTCACTGCTTGTTGGTTGTATCTTGTCGCTACTGATGACGGTAACACTGATCCTAAGATTACCTGCGATTCACTGGGTAACACGCAGCATCATCACCTTGTTCACTGGTACACCATTACTGGTTCAGATCTTCTTGGTGTACTACGGTCCGGGTCAGTTCGATTGGATTCGTGAAAGCTTTATGTGGACTTGGTTAAGCCAACCTTGGTTCTGCGCGATGTTGGCATTGGCATTGAACACCGCAGCGTACAGCACGCTACTGTTCAGAGGCGCATTCAACGCGATTCCAGCAGGGCAGTGGGAAGCATGTCGCGCACTCGGTATGGACAAAGTAGCAACGCTTAAAGTGTTACTGCCATACGCACTACGCCGCGCCGTTCCAGCTTACTCGAACGAAGTTATTCTAGTATTTAAGGGCACCTCATTGGCAAGCACCATCACCATCATGGATTTGATGGGCTACGCTCAGCGTATTAATGGCCAAACCTACGATACGCTCACCGTGTTCGGTATTGCTGGCGCATTCTACCTAGCAGTAAACGGTGTATTAACGCTTATTTTTCGTCAGGTAGAGAAGAAATCCCTCGCATTCGAAGCTGCGTAACCTAGCATTCTATAAGCTGATAAATTTAAAAAGCCTGCCATTTATGTTCGTATAGATGGCAGGCTTTTTGGGATTTGGGATTAGTACATCGAAGCGCTGTGATTATGTACAGTTTGATGATGTTACTGACACAACCACTATATGGAAAGTTTCTGCATTTTGTGACGTACTCAACTTTACCTAATTTTAAGCTACTGAAATTAATTGACTAATAGTGGTATGTTTTCGAGTATATAAAACTAGACCGAATCATTCTGTATTTAAATGCAGAATGATTCGGTCTAATAACTGTTATATGCCCGAGTGGAGATATATGGAACATTTAGTTAATCAGTTGCTTCTAAGCGGTAGAGAAGGTCTGTGGTGGGATTTTAAACAAAAATTTCATGAAAATATCGCTGCGTTAGTCCATGACATTTTATGTATGGCAAATGTCATACATGATGGTAATAGATATATTGTCTTTGGCATTTCAGACTCACTTGAGGTACTAGGTTTATCTCAGGAAGATAAGTCATACAGCCAAGCAGACATTATCAATCATTTACGAAAGTTGGCATTTAGTGAACATAACGTACCCAATATACAATTGAATGCTTTGGTATACAAAGGTGCTGAGATTGCTGTACTAACAATATTTAATGAACGGCTTAAGCCGTATTACCTCACACAGGAGTTTCGTTGTAAGAACAAGCTCATTCGTGCCGGGGTTGTTTACTCGCGTGTTGAGGACACTAATACGCCATTAGATTCATGTGCGAATCCATCTGACCTAAAGTCTATGTGGTCTGAAAGGTTTGGACTTGATTTATCCGCCCCTAAACGGTTTTCGATTATCTTAGAAGACTCCGAAAACTGGATTTATGACGGAGTAGATAAAGCTTATTATGCAGTTGATCCTGACTTTACAATCGAGATAGGTGAACTTGAATATGAAGGTGGTAACTATTGGTGGCAAAATGTTCTTGTCGAACAACCAAAACAGTATAACTACTATCTAAAATATAAAAATGCTGTAATCGAAGAACTTTTAGTCGTGCATTATTATAAAGAAAATTTGAAAATCCCGTTTCCCGATATTGAATTTATTACATACCCCGAAGCTAATGATGGCTTTGAAGCGGATTTTTACTGTGATTTTTATTATTTTCAAAAAGGTACATTAGTATATAGCTTGTTTAAGCATTTACGGGAAATTGAGACAGCAACGATTACTTCAAGAGCCTTAGCATCTCCAATTTCTTCACAGATTAAGCCACCAATTATTAGACTACCATTTTTTATCATTGGTAATGATAGTGAAAGGCTACAGTTACAAGCTGAGTTCAAAGAGAAATACAATGCATTCATGCTTAATCGAAATAAGTTACTTGAGTCAAGGTTTCCAGATGGTAACTACAACCGTTGGCACATTGAAAGGGTGTTCTCTGAATGGATCTTCGAGCAACTCGTGTAGGCATATAACAAAGCATTTAAGGTTCCAATAACGTTGCCTAATTAGATATAAATAAAACGCACATAACAAAACGTTTAAGAGCGATTCGTAAACGCGTGCCATTTTCGCTTCGCTCCAATTGTGGCACACATTCACTCACGCCTTAACGTGGCGTTAGTTTGCAAGGAGCAGAAAAGCGTTTATGGTCTAAAAGCCTTGTTCCGTGTTCTAGCTATTCACCTGTTATTTCACAAAGACTTTTCATCGAAATAGGCATCTCGCGTAGCCAGTCTTTCGACTAATTGGCTTCCGTGTTACTCATTTCTTTCGTGTTAGTAAGGTTCACTTCTCAACGTTCTTGCGCGCGGTTTCTTTGGCTTTGAAAGTTAAGCGGGAACATTGAAAGATGGTATTTGTGGTTGTCGGCATCTACGAAAGTCTTCTTAACCAAGTGCGTTTTGTTAGTTGGGTTTAAATTCTGAGCTGTCCGTTTTACTTTTGCATTCAAAGCCAGTAGTTTCATAGCTAATTCAGCACCTTGGCGCTAAACCTCTGGCTTCATCGCGGTGGCAAACTAACAAAGCGCTTAAGGCAGATTCGCAACGCGTGGCATTTCTACTATGCGTTGATTTATGTGTTTAAGGTGCTATGCAGTGA
>NZ_JAPPTM010000021.1:0-60353 GCF_027587105.1 Vibrio sp. RW | reverse complement strand
TTATTCTGCTTCATCTTACATGAACAGGTGTTTGAGAGCGTATGTGTGCTTATAGTTTTTCGCTGTACTCAACCAGAACTTGTTCTACCCAAGTTGCGATACGTTCGTCGCTCAGTTCGTACTGTGAATCTTCATCGAGAGCTAAGCCTACGAATTGTGATTGGTCTTCTGTTAACGCTTTAGACGCTTCGAAATCGTAGCTGTCATCGTTTGGCCAGAAGCCAACAAACTTTGCACCGGCGGTTTTCAGTTCGTCATGCAAGAGCCCCATCGCATCTAAGAACCATTCGCCGTAACCTTCTTGGTCACCCAAACCAAACAGTGCCACAACTTTGCCTTTAACTGGCGTTGTTGCTATGTCGTCCCACAGTTCATTCCAATCTTCTTGAATTTCACCGAAGTCCCACGTTGAAATACCGAGCAGCAGAAGATCGTAGTCAGCCATCAATGAAAGCGGGCTTTCTTTCACGTTATGGATATCAACTAGGTCTTCACCAATAATGCCGCGAATCTTTTCTGCTGCCATTTCTGTGTAGCAGGTGGTTGAGCCGTAAAATAATCCAATTTTCATAGCAAACGTTCGATTTTAATTTCAGATGGCGAATTCTAACCATAAATCGACTTCGATTGCAGCGATTATCCGCTCAAGTCGTAATTTTTATGGCATTCATATTTGCTCTGGCATACTCTCAAAACAGTTTCCAACATTGTGAGTAACACTATGCAGTCGCCTCAAGGGCAGAGCGCAGACCACGGTCTCGTTGAGCAGTTTTTAGATGCTATGTGGATGGAGCGAGGGTTATCTGAGAATACGCTTGTTTCATATCGTACTGATTTGTCCAAACTACTGACCTGGATGGAAAAGAACAACTACCGCCTCGATTTTATTAGCCTTTCAGGGTTGCAGGATTATCAAGGCTGGTTAGCCGACGCTGATTTTAAGCAGACTTCTCGTGCACGTATGTTGTCGGCAATTCGTCGCCTGTTTCAATACTTACACCGCGAGAAAATCAGAGCGGATGACCCAAGCGCCTTGTTGATCAGTCCTAAGCTGCCACAGCGCTTACCAAAAGATTTGAGCGAAGAACAAGTGGATGCCTTACTCGATGCGCCGGATCCGAACGATCCTATCGAGCTTCGCGATAAAGCCATGCTTGAGTTACTCTATGCCACCGGTTTACGTGTGACTGAACTGGTGAGTTTGACGATGGAAAACATCAGCCTGAGACAAGGCGTGGTACGTGTTATTGGTAAGGGCGGTAAAGAGCGCTTGGTGCCAATGGGCGAAAATGCTGTGGATTGGATCGAGACGTTTATTGAACAAGGTCGTCCTCAGCTGCTTGGTGAAAAGAGCTCCGACGTCGTTTTTCCGAGTAGGCGTGCTAAGCAAATGACCCGACAAACGTTCTGGTATCGTATTAAGCATTATTCGGTTATCGCGGGTATCGATACTGAATTGTTGTCACCGCACGTGTTAAGACACGCTTTTGCGACGCATTTACTGAACTATGGTGCCGATCTCAGGGTCGTACAGATGTTGCTTGGGCATAGTGACTTATCGACAACCCAAATTTATACTCACGTGGCGACCGAAAGGCTGAAGCAAATTCACGCTCAGCATCATCCACGTGCTTAAATCCATTTATTTTTAAGGTGAACTTAATGAGCGTATTACGCCGTCTTCCTCTATTAGCGCTTCCTCTGATGATTACTGCATGTAATGCATCAGAAGCGAAAGTAGAACCAACATCAACAGCCGTAGAAGTTGCTTCCGCTCAAGCGATTGATACAGCAGCGTTAACTAAACGTTTTGAAAAAATCGGTATCAAAGTTGATAAGATCGTTCCTTCAGATATCGATGGCCTGTTAGAAGTTCAAACCAACAGCGGCGTTATCTTCTCTTCTCCAGAGGGGGATCACTTTCTAGCGGGCACACTTTACTCTTTGGATGACAACGGTAAGTTCAGCGATGTTTTGGCTGAGCGTCAAGCGCCGCTGAATGCTGAAAAAGTCGCGGCGATGTCGGATACGGTTATCGAATATAAAGCGGATAACGAAAAGCACGTTGTGACTGTGTTTACGGATATTACGTGTGGCTACTGTGTTCGCCTGCACAGCCAAATGCAGGGTTACAACGACCTAGGTATTACCGTTCGTTACATGGCTTACCCACGCCAAGGTGCAACAGGCCAGGTGGCTGGCCAAATGGCAGCAATTTGGGCTTCTGAAGATCCAAAAGCCGCAATGCACAATGCGAAAGTAGAACGTCAGATGCCTGCATCAGGTAAAGACCTTGCTGAGCAGAAACAGATCATCGCAAAACAATACCAACTAGGCCGTGAGCTTGGTATCAATGGTACGCCAGCAATCGTATTAGAAAGTGGTGAGTTGGTGAGTGGTTACTTACCGCCAGCGCAACTGCTTCAAAGTTTAGAGCAATAATCTCGTTTTCTGTATTGCCAACTTATCCCCCATGTTTTTGATTTAAGGAGTGGCCTGATTGATATCGGGCCCATTTTTATATGATAGAGATCCAACGCCGTCCTGAGGTCGACACTTCAGTTTTACCTGCTCACTTACCTGACTTGTTAAAGCGCATCTATGTGAGTCGTGGTATCGACAGTGCTGACCAACTTGAGACTGCTGCGAAAGGCTTGCACTCTTATCAGAAACTGGGCGGCATCGATGCTGCGGTTGAGTTGTTGTTCAACGCGATTCAGCAGCAAAAACGCATCATCATTGTTGGTGACTTTGATGCCGATGGCGCGACGAGTTCTGCGTTGTCAGTGCTTGCTCTGCGTATGTTGGGCAGCTCTAACGTCGATTATCTGGTACCAAACCGTTTTGAAGATGGTTATGGCTTGAGCCCTGAGGTTGTCGAACAGGCAATCGAGCTTGGCGCTGAAGTGATCATGACGGTCGATAACGGTGTCTCTTCGATTGAAGGTGTGCGTTTTGCCAAAGAGAAAGGACTGGAAGTTCTGGTTACCGATCACCACTTGCCGGGTAATGAACTGCCAATGGTCGATGCGATGGTGAATCCGAACCTTGAAAGCTGTGCTTTTCCTTCCAAAGCCCTGGCGGGGGTTGGTGTGGCCTTCTACCTGATGATGGCACTGTGTGTCCACATGCGTAAGCTGAATTGGTTTGCAGAGCGTGGCATGACCGAGCCTAAGCTGATGGAGTTGATCGACCTTGTGGCGCTAGGCACCGTAGCCGACGTGGTGCCACTCGATGAGAACAATCGAATCTTGGTACACCAAGGGTTGCAACGCATTCGCGCGGGTAAAGCGCGTCCGGGTATTCAGGCCTTGATCGAAATTGCCAAGCGAGACGCTAAGCGTTTGGTCGCCTCTGATTTTGGTTTTGCGTTAGGTCCTCGTATTAACGCTGCTGGCCGATTAGATGATATGTCCTTTGGTGTTGAATTGCTGATGAGTAACAACATCCATGCAGCACGTCGAATGGCGAGTGAGTTGGATGGCTTGAACCAAACGCGTAAAGAGATTGAAGAGGGCATGAAACAAGAGGCGATGGCTTTTTGTGAGCGCCTTGAATTTGGTAAAGACGATCTGCCTTCAGGTTTAGCGTTATTCCAACGTGATTGGCACCAAGGTGTGATTGGTATCTTGGCTTCGCGTATCAAAGACAAATACCACCGCCCAGTGATTGCGTTTGCAGATGGCGGCGAAGGCAGTATTAAAGGCTCTTGTCGTTCAATTCCGGGGTTGCACATGCGTGATGCTTTGGACCGTATCGACACTCAAAATCCAGGCTTGATTCTAAAGTTTGGTGGCCACGCAATGGCGGCGGGCTTAACCATCATGGAAAAGGACTTTGAACGCTTCAGTCAGCTGTTCAATGATGTCGTGAAGAATGAACTTGGAGAAACAGCACTGAAGGGCATTATCTTGTCTGATGGTGAGCTGTTACCTGAAGAGTTCTCAATGCACACCGCTGAAACGCTTCGTTCAGGAGGTCCGTGGGGACAAGCTTTCCCTGAGCCAATCTTTGATGGCGAGTTTAAAGTGCTGCACCAAAAGCTGGTGGGTGAGAAGCACCTTAAGCTGATGCTAGAGCCGCTCTACAAAGGTCATCCAACTAACGTGATGATTGACGGTATTGCTTTTAACGTCGATTTACGCCGCTGGCCTGATGCCTCGGTGAAAACCGTTCACCTTGCATTTAAGCTCGATATTAACGAATTTCGTGGCAACCAATCGTTGCAGCTGATGATTGATCATATCGAAGCCAAATAGTTCTTTTTGGATCAATAATGCTCATCGTATAGCGCTAAACTCAGCAAGCTCTGTTCAAAAACAGGGCTTGTTTTCCTTCCTTCCCTTACAAATTTTACGTGTTTTTTCTGCCTGTCAATTTTATATCCCATTAAGTTGTTGAATCTTCGTTCACCACTCTAAAAAATTCTGTATCTCCGTCACACTTTTGAGTACAATTCTCCGGTTAAATTCTACTCATAAATGATGAGCTAAAATGTTTGAAATCAATCCTATAAAAAACCGTCTGCAGGATGTGTCTGAGCGCACAAATATCCTGAGGGGGTATCTTTGACTATGACGCTAAGAAAGAGCGTCTAGAAGAAGTAAACGCAGAATTAGAACAACCGGATGTATGGAACGAACCTGAGCGTGCTCAAGCGCTAGGTAAAGAACGTTCTGCATTGGAAGCGGTAGTAGAGACGATCGGCCAACTTGACCAAGGTGTTGAGGATGTTGATGGTCTACTAGAGCTTGCGGTTGAAGAAGAAGATCAAGAAACGTTCGATGAAATTGAACCAGAACTGGCTGAGCTAGAAGCTAAGCTAGAGAAGCTGGAATTCCGTCGTATGTTCTCTGGTGATCACGATGCATCAGATTGCTACATCGATCTGCAGTCAGGCTCGGGCGGTACAGAAGCTCAAGACTGGACTTCAATGATGTTGCGTATGTACTTACGTTGGGCAGATTCGAAAGGCTTCAAAACTGAAGTTATCGAAGTGTCTGAGGGTGATGTTGCTGGCCTTAAAGGCGCAACAGTACGTATTTCTGGTGAGTACGCTTATGGTTGGTTACGCACAGAGACCGGTGTTCACCGTCTAGTTCGTAAGTCACCATTTGATTCAAGTGGCCGTCGTCATACTTCATTCGCCTCTGCGTTTATCTATCCTGAGATTGATGACAACATTACGATCGACATTAATCCTTCTGACTTACGTATTGACGTATACCGTGCCTCTGGCGCTGGTGGTCAGCACGTAAACACCACGGAATCGGCGGTACGTATTACTCACGTTCCGACTAACACCGTGGTTCAGTGTCAGAATGACCGTTCGCAGCATAAGAACAAAGATCAAGCGATGAAGCAGCTACGTGCTAAGCTTTTTGAACTTGAGATTCAAAAACAAAATGCTGAAAAACAGGCGAGCGAAGAAACGAAATCAGACATCGGTTGGGGCAGTCAGATCCGCTCTTACGTACTGGATGATTCTCGTATCAAAGATTTACGCACCGGCATCGAAAACCGTAATACACAAGCGGTTCTTGACGGTGACTTAGACAAATTTATTGAAGCTAGCCTGAAATCAGGCCTGTAAGCTTACCAAGTATATTTGTAAAAATGCCTATATTTGCAAAGATATAGCGGTCCAAATTATAAAAGCAAGGTACATCTCTAATGACTGATGCTGTTCAAAACGAAAACGTACAAGAAGCTTCTTCACCTGAAGAAAATAAACTCATTGCTGAGCGCCGTAGCAAGCTGGATCATATCCGCCAAAACTGCAAAGCAAATGGTCATCCAAATGATTTCCGTCGTGAGCACCTAGCTGGCGATCTTCAAGCGGAATTCGGTGAGAAGACTAAGGAAGAGCTAGAAGAGCTTAACCACATCGTTGCGATCGCTGGTCGTGTTATGGCGAAGCGTGGTCCATTCCTTGCGATTCAAGAAACTTCTGGTCGTATCCAAGCATACGCAGCGAAAGACGTACAAAAAGTACTGAAAGAGAAGTACCAAGGCCTAGATATCGGTGACATCATCGGTGTTAAAGGTGCGCTTCACAAATCGGGTAAAGGCGACCTTTACGTAAACATGGAAGAGTTTGAGCTGCTGACTAAAGCACTTCGCCCTCTACCAGAGAAGTTCCACGGTCTAACTGACCAAGAGATGCGTTACCGTCAGCGTTACGTTGACCTAATCGTGAACGAAGACTCTCGCAATGCATTCATCGTGCGTTCTAAGCTTGTATCTTCAATCCGTAACTTCATGAGTGCTAAAGGCTACCTAGAAGTTGAAACGCCAATGATGCACGTGATCCCGGGTGGCGCAACTGCACGTCCATTCATTACTCACCACAATGCATTAGACATCGACATGTACCTACGTGTTGCTCCTGAGCTTTACCTTAAGCGTCTAGTCGTTGGTGGTTTTGACCGTGTATTCGAGATCAACCGTAACTTCCGTAACGAAGGTCTGTCTCCACGTCATAATCCAGAATTCACAATGATGGAATTCTACCAAGCGTACTCTGACTACAAAGATCTAATGGATCTAACTGAAGAGATGTTAAGCACAGCAGCAATGGACGTTCTTGGTTCTACTTCTATGCCTTACGGTGACGAAACGGTTGAGTTCGGTGGCACTTACGCTCGCATGAGCATGTTCGATGCAATTAAACACTACAACCCTGAGCACGCTGAGATTCAAGCGTTAACAGAAGCAGACCTACAAGACCGTGAGAAGATGGTCGCTATCGCTAAATCTGTACACGTAGACGTAGAAACGTTCTGGACATGTGGCCAGCTTCTTGAAGAGATCTTTGGTGAAACGGCTGAGCCTCAGCTAATTCAACCAACGTTCATCACTGGCTACCCAGCGGACATCTCTCCTCTAGCTCGTCGTAGCGATGACAACCCGTTCTTCACAGACCGTTTTGAATTCTTCATCGGTGGCCGTGAAGTCGCGAATGGTTTCTCTGAGCTTAACGATGCACAAGACCAAGACGAGCGTTTTAAAGCGCAAGTTAACGCGAAAGACGCAGGCGATGACGAAGCTATGTACTACGATGCAGACTACATTACTGCACTAGAGCACGGTCTACCGCCAACAGCGGGTCAAGGTATCGGTATCGACCGTCTAGCAATGCTATTTACAAACACGCACACAATCCGTGACGTGATCTTGTTCCCGGCAATGCGTCCACAAGCGTAATTTTTGCTTACAGGCCGTCGCAGCCCATCCAATTAAAAAGCCATCTTCGGATGGCTTTTTCTGTTTTTAGGCTTCAAAACCTAGCCTGTACCGCACTCTTGATTCGAATAATCATTATTTCTGGCGTAGTCTTACTATTGAGACGGAAAATCTAAGATAGTTCTCACTACTATACATATCGGCGCTGAATATGATCTCGTGGCACTTCGTAGAATTAAGAATCATGGAACTCGTATTAGCCAGACTTAAATAAAATAGAATAAGGAAGAAGGATGGGAACTCAATTTAAGATGGATTCCTTACCAGGTTCTCTTATCGTTGTTGGTGGTGCATACGAACCTTGGTTATCTGTATTAGAACAAGTGGGTTGGCAATGCACTCAGTGTGCGGATTTACGAAAAGCCGATGCCTTGATTGCTGACATTGGCCCATGCATTGGTATTGTTGATCTTAGCCACGATGAGTTCAGTCTTAACGGTATTGCTAACCTTGTGAGTAATAACAAACAGGTGAGGTGGCTCGCTTTTATTCGTGAATCACAATTAAGCTCTGATACGATCTGCCAGTTTATCGTTAACTTCTGTATCGACTTTTTCACGGCGCCAATCCCTGACGCTCAGCTATTGAGTACCATTGGTCACCAGTTGGGTATGCTTAAGCTTGAGCAGAAGGTATGGCCAAACTACGGCATTAACAACAATATGGGCCTGCTGGGCGACTCTGTGGCTGTAAAGCGCTTGAGAGACCAAGTGAAGCGTATTGGGCCGACTGACGTCAGTATCTTAATTTACGGCGAGAGTGGGGCAGGCAAAGAGACGATTGCACGCTCGATTCATCAAAACTCTTCGCGAGCACAGAAACCATTTCTCACGGTGAATTGCCGCGCCTTGTCAGAAATGAGAATTGAAGCCGAAGTGTTTGGTATCTCAGCATCAGCACAACAAGCGACAGCACCATGTATGTTAGAAGAAGCCGATGGCGGAACCATCCTACTCAATGATGTGTTGGCGATGCCACGCAATCAGCAGCTGAACCTGCTGCGCTTTTTGCAGGAAGGAAAAATTGAAACAGCGAACGGACCAAAATCTGTCGATGTACGTATTCTTGCTGCGAACTCTTCTGATATCGAAAAAGCACTAATTGAAGGTGACTTTAATGAAGAGCTTTATCACTACATCAATGTTCTGCGTATTCATGTTCCGAGCCTGAAAGAGCGTGTGAGTGATATTTCGGTACTGGCGAATCATTTCCTGCGTGAGTACTCGAAAGAGTTTAATGCTCAGGCTAAGAGCTTTTCAGACGACGCTATTCGTTCTATGAATCGCTACCACTGGCCAGGCAACGTCCGTGAGCTGATGAATCAGATTAAGCGTGCTGTTCTGATGTCGGATGCGGTGATCATCGAAGATCACCAACTTGATTTACCAAAACAGAATGATGAACGCCGTAGCTTGAAAAGTATTCGTGAGCGTTCAGAGCGCGATGCATTGCTGATTGTATTGGAGTCTTACGGTGGACAGGTTTCGTTGGCGGCTAAGGAGCTTGGCGTATCACGAGCAACGATGTACCGTTTGCTGAATAAACACAGTCTTATTTCTGAGGGTGTTGTGTAGAGCTCTCTTGTAAGTCATTCAATCTGTTAGTGTAAATTTAAGAGCCACGCATCATGCGTGGCTTTTTTGTTGCTAATCGCTGCGTTTATGCTCGAACAATCGAGAGATGAACTCTCAGTCACTAAGAGAGATATGCTGTGATTTTATATAATAATAGTGAATATCTTATATATAAATGAATATGCAACTGATATTTCAGGTGAATGCATTGTTTTGAAAATGTTAACCAATTATCGGTTGAATAATATACTCACTTGGTTAGACTTTAACCGTGAAAGCAGCGATTTAACAAAGACTTGTCTGCTTTTACTACCCATTTCTTTTTGGATTTTTTAGTTAGCTTGGAGGCGCAAATGAAACATTTCGATTTTATACAGCATATTTGCGCGTCTTTTGATCCGTGTACTGACATGGTGACTGATATGTCACAAACATCAGCCATGGCCGATCGAAACACCCAAGATAAACCTAACTAATAGATCCGTACCCTTATTTGGCTGCGGAAAAATAGCAGCTAAGTGAGAAGCCCTCATACGATCTAACACGCTATTTTTCCTCAGTTGATCCAACAACTGGAGAGTTATTATGCGTCACTCAGTATATTTAAAATTAGCAACAATCCTTATCCGTGCCGATCTTCGTCGTGAAGAACGCGAATGGCAACGAAAAGTTCGCCGTAGTTCATATGAGCTACCTTGGAACAATACTCATTTATTAAAAGATATTGGTCTTGAAGCCGATGGTCGACCGATTGGTTTTTCTGAACCAGAAGTTGTCACTATTGAACGTCGAGTACGTCACCTTCGTCGTGTCCTAAGTGCGCGAATACCGACGTAATCTTAGGGGTTGATAGCACCGTTCAACCCCTAAGATAACTTACAGTGATAGTTATGGCGTCGAAAGTGCAAACTTTTGAACTAGAACTGGATAAAAAAGAGAAGCACTTGCTTCTCTTTTTTGCTTTTTTAAGCCGTTATCTAGTAAAGGAAAAGAGTTCTACTACGCTTTATAGAGCAGGGGGAGAACGTTTATGCAAAAGCATCAATTAGACATGTGGTTACATGGAGAGCACAAAGACTCTTATCAAACACCCAAAGTGTACGTTATTGGCTGTTCTGATATCTCAGAATATCTATTAGCGGTGGAGTACAAACATAAGTTGGAACCGGTAAAACAAGACGGCGTGCCACTTCATTTTGGATCTTTAGATCAAGTGAAAGAGGAGTTACTCCGGCTCGGCTTTGAAAAGGCCTATCTTCGCTTACACAACGCGTATGAAGAGTTTGGCAATGAACCAAGTCATAGCTACTGTGATATTGAATTGGCCCTCAAACCTCATTAGAAAGCGTATATAACGTATTTATAAACAGAGTTTGTTATTACTATTTATGCGTAGTGTGTTGTCAGTAATTTATGGGTGAATTGAGTTCGCAGGTAGAAACCTCGTGGTTTGGTCTTGATGGGTTTGCCACTTGCACCGTAAGCTTCAGTTAACACTCGGCTGTTAGCGGCTTTTGGTCGAAGATGCAATGCTTCACCGTGCCTTGCTGTTATCTGTCCAACATTACCTAACACGATTAATTCCATCAGTTCTTCCCAGTCCCTTTTTAGAAGCTCATCTTCAGCTTCGTTTGGTGTCCAGAGTAAGGGAGAGCCAACATGCCTTTCTGCCAATGGAATTTCCCTTTCACCTTCTACAGGGATCCACAATACTTTAGATAGCTTGTTTCGGACGTGGCTGGTTTCCCATGTTAATCCCTGCACCCCCATCAGTGGGGCGACACAAACAAAGGTCGTTTCGAGTGGCTTTCCAGAATAGCCAATTGGAATGCTTTTAAGCTCGATACCTAGTTTAGCAAAATCTTGTTCTGGCTTACTGCCTGCTGGGGCGCCTAAGTGCCATTCCAGTAATTGTCCAACCCAACCTTTATCACGCTTAAGGTCGTTTGGCATCACCATCTCGGCTTCATCCGCGAGCTCTTTAAAAGTCATTCCGGCAATCGCATACGCTCTGTCTAATAACTCTTGTTGTGTTTGTGGTTCTGGTTTCATAATAAAAGGTATGATCAAAAAAACGATTTTATCAGAAGTTATCACCAAATGCCGAGTGGTTAATAAATGATCTCCTTGTTATAAAAGAGATCAAACTCATGGTTATCCACAGGACATAAACGTAATTAATTGAAATATTAATTTAGTGGATAAATAAACAGGGTTTAGTGGGGGATAAAATGCTTGCTAAATGATGTTTAAAATGAATCTTTCACTTACTAGTGTGGATAAACTGCTGGGTGATTGATCTTTAACCATGTTGAGTTTTTCAAAGATCTTCTGCTGTTTTTCAATTCTAAAATACACAGGTTTAAGTTTTATATTGCTGATATTTAAGGTTTTTATTTTTTATTTTTTATTTTGTTATTTATGGTTCTGATGAGTTTATGGATTAAAAAAAACGATTTCTGGTAATTCTTCACATAGTTATTCACAGAAAAGGTGAATAAATGTGGTCTATGTCTCACTCTTGTGTGGGTAACTAATATTTGAGCAAAACTTATCCATATTCTTAGTTAATATTCATAAATATAGCGCTTGTCACGTCACTAAGTTTGCTCCAATTGGGGATATGTGGAAAAATCAGTGTAATTAAAAATTTAGATAGAGGTTGGCCAGTGATAGATGGCGATGGTTACCGATTAAATGTTGGTATTGTAATCTGTAACAACCATGGTCAGGTCTTCTGGGCTAAACGATACGGACAACATTCATGGCAATTTCCTCAAGGGGGAATTGATGAAGGTGAAACTCCGGAACAGGCAATGTACCGCGAGTTGTATGAAGAGGTTGGCCTTACAAAAAAGGATGTAAAAATCGTCGCGACAAGTCGTCATTGGTTACGCTATAAGCTACCCAAACGACTGGTTCGGTGGGATTCGAAACCTGTCTGTATTGGACAAAAACAGAAGTGGTTCCTTTTACGCTTAGATTGCGATGAATCGTGTATCAATATGCAGCGTGGAAGTACACCTGAGTTTGATGGTTGGCGTTGGGTGAGTTACTGGTACCCAGTTCGACAAGTTGTTTCTTTTAAGCGAGATGTTTATCGTCGAGCGATGAAAGAATTCGCATCTTTGGCAATGCCGTTTAAAGAGCGAAAAACAAAAGGAAAACGCAAATTGCGTAGAGGTTAAGCATGCTCAGTCAACTAAGGGAAATAGTTGAACACGTATCAAGAGTTGAAGATGTGTCAACGGCTCTGGATATTTTAGTTAAAGAGACATGCAGTGCGATGCAGACCGAATGCTGCACCGTTTATTTAGCAAATAATGATATGCAGCGCCTTGAGTTGATGGCAACTCAAGGCCTGATCTTTAAAGGTAATAGTATTCACATTGGTTTTGACGAAGGTCTGGTTGGCCTTGTCAAAAGAAGTGCTGAGCCAATCAACCTTGCACAAGCCTCTGCTCACCCCGATTATAAGTTTTTTCCAGAGCTGGGAGAGAAGGTTTATCACTCTTTTCTTGGCACTCCCATCATCTATCGCAAGCAAGTGCTTGGCGTATTGGTCATTCAACAGAAGTCTCCTCGTTTATTCAGTGAAATGGAAGAGTCTTTTCTCGTCACGCTCTCAGCACAACTTGCCGTTATTGTTGCGCATGCTCAAACACAAGGTCATTGGTTATTAGAGCAGCAAAAGCTGCCTGCGACTAAAGGTGTCGCTGCGTCATCGGGTGTGGCGATTGGTGATTTGTGGTGGGATAACACGCAGCCTGAATTAACCGATGTTTATCCTGCGTCGACACTTAATGTCGAAAGGGAGCATGAGTTGTTGGCGGTTGCGGTTGAAAATGCCCTCAATGATTTTAAGCGTATGCGCAAGCGCTTGGATAGTGATATTAATAAAGATGCGCTGGCGATCTTTGACCTGTTTACGCACTTACTGAATGATCCGATGTTACGTAAGGATCTGAAAAACCAAATTCAGAAAGGCGATAAGGCCGATTGGGCATTAAGACAAGTTGTTGAGAGTTACTCTAACCGTTTTGCTCGTATGTCTGATGTTTACCTTCGAGAAAGGGCACAAGATATTCGTGAGCTTGGTCAAAGGTTGCTCTATTTCCTTCATAACTCAGAACAGGAGTTACGTACGTTCGATAAGCCGATTATTTTGGTTGTGCGTGAGTTGACGGCATCAGTATTAGCTTCAATACCGAAAGAGAAGCTGTTGGCTGTTATTTCTTTAGAAGGGGCGGCAAACTCGCATGCGGCGATTTTATCTCGTGCGCTTGGCATTCCTTCGGTAATGGGCATTAATCTCAACCTAGCTCAAGTGAATGGCAAACAAGCCATTGTTGATGGGTACAGCGGTGAGATATTTATTGAGCCGACTCAGAGTTTACTGATTGAATACCAAGGGTTTATTTTAGAGGAGAGTGAGCTCTCTTCTATGGTTAGCCGAGAGCTCTCTTTACCTGCGAAGACACAAGATAACAAGCAAATTGAAATCCTACTTAATGCGGGATTAAGTGCTGATACCAACATTGCTATCAACCAAGGTGTTGATGGGGTTGGTCTGTATCGAACCGAAATCTCTTTCTTGCTTCAGCAAAGGTTCCCGTCAGAAGACGAACAGTTCAAGCAGTATCGCTCTGTACTCGCGAGTTACCCTGAAAAGCAAGTTGTGATGCGAACTTTGGATATTGGTGGCGATAAGGCATTACCTTACTTCCCAATAGAAGAAGACAACCCATTTCTTGGCTGGCGTGGTATTCGCTTTACGCTCGATCACCCCGATATATTTATTATCCAGTTGCGTGCGATGTTACGTGCGAGTTGTGATAGCCAGAATTTGAGTATCTTGTTGCCAATGATCTCTAGCACTCAAGAACTGGATGATACTGTTCAACTCATCGAGCAAGCCTACGATGAAGTGCATGAGCTCGACAGTCGAGTTCGTATGCCTCGTATCGGTATCATGATTGAAGTGCCATCAATGCTTTACCTTCTTCCGCTTATTGCGGATAAAGTTGATTTCGTTTCGGTGGGCACCAATGATTTAACTCAATATTTATTGGCGGTTGATCGGAACAATTCCCGCGTCTCTGATGTCTATGAATCCATGCACCCTGCAGTGATCATGGCATTGAAACACATTCATGATACTTGTAAGCAATATCAATTGCCTGTGTGTATATGTGGAGAACTTGCGGGTGATCCAATGGGCGCTTTGCTCTTGATTGGATTAGGGTATGAGACGTTAAGTATGAATACCTCAAATGTCGCAAGGACTAAATATTTGATTCGTCAATCTAAGCTTAGTGAACTGCAAGATCTGGCAAATAAGGCACTTTCAAAACCGTATGGTTGTGACATCTATAGTATGATGCTCAACTATTTCGAAGAGCGTGAATTTACAGGCTTCATTCGAGCAGGTAAAAAATAGGATTTAACGTGTCATATGAAATAATAGGCTTGTTAGCAGGCCTTGGGGCTGTTGTTGGTGTTTTAGCGGGGTTGCTAGGCATTGGCGGTGGTTTGCTGGTGGTTCCTGCCTTACTGTTTTTGCTTCCTAAAGCGGGTATCCCTCAAGAGTTTGCAATGCAAATGGCATTGGCAACCTCATTATCGACCATTATTGTTACGTCAGGATCGTCTGCGATTAACCACTTAAAATTGGGTAATGTAGAGATGTTTGTCGTTAAATGGTTGATGCCAGGTGTGGTAGTGGGTGGTTTTCTCGGTTCTTTTGTCGCCGACGTAATTCCAGCTCAATACCTACCGAAAGTCTTTGGTGTGATTGTATTGGTATTAGCATTACAAATGCTGTTATCGATTCGTTCTACGAGTCAGAAAGCGATGCCAGGCTCTGCAAAAACTATATTATGCGGTGGTGGTATTGGTTTAGTCTCAAGCTTAGCGGGCATTGGTGGTGGATCTTTATCTGTGCCTTTTCTTAACCATCATGGTGTAGAAATGCGCAAGGCGGTAGGGTCATCTTCGGTGTGCGGCTTTGTTATCGCTATCTCAGGAATGCTCGGGTTTATTTGGCATGGCTCGTCTGTCGATGATCTTCCAGCGTTTAGTCTGGGCTATGTTTACCTGCCTGCTTTGGTCGCAATTTCTTGTACTTCAGTGCTGACTACGCGAGTTGGTGCGAAACTGGCCACTCAATTGCCAACCCCTGTGCTAAAGAAATTCTTTGCGGTATTTTTAATGTTTATAGCAGCCACAATGCTGCTGTAGTGTCTTTTCTGTTAGCTGCTGAGCTGACCGTTATTCAATTTAGATAGAGAGCCAAATATGTCTCAGGGTTTTATCGAATTCCCAAATATCGATCCTGTTCTTATTGAACTAGGACCAATTTCAGTTCGCTGGTATGGCTTAATGTACCTGGTCGGTTTTATGTTTGCTCTTTGGCTAGCAAATCGCCGAGCTGATCAACCTGATAGTGGGTGGACTCGAGAGCAAGTATCAGATTTGCTGTTTGCAGGATTTCTAGGTGTGGTGCTTGGTGGTCGTATTGGCTACGTACTTTTCTATAACTTTGACCTTTTCCTTGCAGACCCTCTTTACCTATTTAAGGTATGGACCGGTGGTATGTCTTTCCACGGTGGCTTGCTTGGTGTTATTACTGCGATGTTTTGGTATGCCAAAAAGAACGGTCGCACCTTCTTTGGTGTGGCAGACATGATTGCACCATTGGTGCCATTTGGTTTAGGCATGGGACGCTTAGGCAACTTCATGAACAGCGAACTTTGGGGCCGTGTGACGGATGTGCCATGGGCGATTGTGTTCCCTAACGGTGGTCCGCTTCCTCGTCACCCATCTCAGCTTTATGAAATGGCGCTCGAAGGTATTGTGCTGTTCTTCATCTTAAACTGGTTTATTAAAAAGCCGCGTCCTCTTGGGTCGGTATCAGGGTTATTCCTCGCAGGATATGGTACATTCCGCTTCTTAGTTGAATACGTACGTGAACCTGATGCTCACCTAGGTTTGTTCGGTGGATTTATCTCTATGGGACAAATTTTGTCACTGCCAATGGTTGTTATCGGTGTGCTGATGATGGTGTGGGCATACAAGCGTGGTCACTACAAAGATGAATTACCACAACAAACGAAGTAAGGAATTGGTGTGAAACAGTATTTAGATCTCTGTCAGCGTATCGTTGATGACGGTACTTGGATTGAAAATGAACGCACGGGCAAGCGCTGTCTAACTGTGATCAATGCTGACCTTGAATATGATGTTGGTAATAACCAATTCCCACTGGTAACTACGCGTAAAAGTTTCTGGAAAGCGGCAGTTGCAGAGCTGCTTGGTTATATCCGTGGTTACGACAATGCTGAAGATTTTCGTAAACTAGGGACAAAAACTTGGGATGCGAACTCGAACCTGAATGAAGCATGGCTGAATAATCCTTACCGCAAGGGTGAAGACGACATGGGCCGTGTTTATGGCGTTCAAGGACGTGCATGGGCAAAACCTGACGGCGGTCATATCGACCAACTGAAGAAGATTGTTGATGATTTAACTAACGGTATTGATGACCGTGGTGAGATCTTAAACTTCTACAACCCAGGCGAGTTCCACATGGGCTGCTTGCGTCCGTGTATGTACAGCCACCACTTCTCTCTGCTTGGTGACACTCTGTACCTAAACAGTACTCAGCGATCTTGTGATGTACCGCTAGGCCTGAACTTCAACATGGTTCAAGTGTATGTGTTCCTCGCTATCATGGCGCAGATCACCGGCAAGAAAGCGGGCGTGGCTTACCACAAGCTTGTGAATGCTCATATCTACGAAGACCAATTGGCACCCATGCGTGATATCCAGTTAACGCGTGAGCCTCTAGCAGGCCCTACATTCCATATCAATCCTGAAATTAAGTCTCTAGAAGATTTAGAAACGTGGGTGACGATGGATGACTTCTGGGTTGAAGGTTACGAATGCCACGAAGCGATTAAGTACCCATTCTCGGTTTAATCTCATTCGCTTTGCTTGATTGAAAGGCTGCCATTGTGCAGCCTTTTTTGTATCTAAGGGAACAGTGACGAGTAATCGGGATGCGAGATACGAAGAACAAAAGTACTCATCACCCCCTAGACTGACCAAGGAAGTAGAAGTGAATCTCTTTTGTAGTGTGTTGGTGACGCTCGAGTCTCTCTGTAGAGAATAACGGTTTTTATCTACTTTTGCTTTTCGTCACTCGTTTACTCGTATCCCTAATCTACTTTTCAGAAAAGAAAAAGCCCGCAACCTAGGTTGCGGGCTTTGCTATAAGCGATGTTTGTTTTGCTATTAAGCAGTAAGAGCTAACACGGTACCAGGCAGTACAAGGAATACTGCAACAAGGTAACCAGCGACTACCGCTTTGTTCTTCACTGCCATGTCTGAAATCATGTCTGCTGCTTTAACTGGTAGTTCACGTAGGAACGGAATGCCGAAGATGAATACCGTTGCCATAATATTGAATACCAAGTGTACTAGAGCAATCTGCAGTGCGAATACAGCGAACTCACCAGATACTGCTGTTGCTGCAAGTAGAGCGGTAATACAGGTACCGATGTTTGCGCCCAGAGTGAATGGATAAACGTCACGCACTTTAAGTACACCTGAGCCTACGAGCGGAACCATCAAGCTTGTTGTCGTTGAAGAAGACTGAACAAGGATAGTAACGATAGAGCCAGAAGCGATACCGTGAAGTGGACCACGACCGATTGCGTTCTTTAGAATCTCACGAGCACGCCCAACCATTAGGCTCTTCATTAGCTTACCCATTACTGTGATCGCTACGAAGATAGTCGCGATACCAAGAACGATAAGCATGATGCCGCCAACTGTGTCGCCAAACGTTGATAGTGGCTCTTTAATCGCGCTTACTACAGGTTTAGTGATTGGCTTGATGAAGTTAAGACCCTTCATGCTCATATCACCTGTTGCTAGCATTGGAGACACTAACCAGTGAGAAATTTTCTCTAGAATACCAAACGCCATCTCTAGTGGTAGGAAGATAGCAACGGCTAATAGGTTAAAGAAGTCGTGAATTGTCGCGCTTGCGAATGCTCGTTTGAACTCATCTTTACAACGAACATGGCCAAGGCTCACTAGCGTATTGGTTACCGTAGTACCAATGTTTGCCCCCATGATCATAGGGATGGCTAGCTCAACAGGCAAACCACCGGCTACAAGGCCAACAATAATTGAAGTAACGGTACTTGATGATTGAATAAGTGCTGTTGCCACTAAACCAATCATTAAGCCAGCAACTGGGTGTGAAGCAAATTCAAAAAGTACTTTTGCTTGCTCGCCTGTTGCCCATTTGAAGCCTGTACCAACCATTGAAACTGAAAGTAATAGTAGGTAAAGCATGAATGCCAAGTTAGCCCAGCGTAGCCAACGAGTGGTACTCGAAATAGGCGCTGCTGCAGTAGTAGCTTGGTTCATAATGTTTTCTCCATTGGACCGTTTAAGTCTGAGTGTGGTCTGTGTGTTTAATCTGAGCGAGATGTTAGAGATTAAATATGTCAGTAATATTACATTTTGATTTCGGTGAGGCTTTTTTGCGTCAATTTACTATTTAAATATTTTCCTCATAAAAGACGTTTATTTAAGTCTTTGTTTATTAGTTTGTTTTTGGGTTTGTGATGATGGAGGATATGGTTTTTGACAGGTAAGGAAAATGGGAAATAATCACTTTCATATTACATTGTTCAATTTCACTTATCGGAAAAACAAATGTTTACTGGTTTTTCTTTAGGTTTTTCCGAGTTCATTGAGTGGGAAGGGGATATTTGTTATAACAAGGCATCTACTCTCTATTACGGCACATTTATGTCGCACCTCAACTATAATCATGTCTACTATTTCTGGATGGTCTGCAAGCAAGGCTCTGTTACTAAAGCGGCGGAAGCTCTATTTTTAACGCCACAAACAGTAACGGGTCAAATTAAAGCGTTAGAAGAACGTATGGATGGCAAGCTGACTAAGCGTAATGGACGCAGCGTTGAGCCTACTGAGCTTGGTCAGCTGGTCTTTAAATATGCCGATCGTATGTTTGGTCTGAGTTATGAAATGCTCGATATTGTGAATTACAGCCAGCACTCAAATATTTTGTTTGATGTGGGGGTCGCGGATGCGCTATCTAAAAGATTAGTCAGCAAGATATTGATGTCGACGATCCCGCCAGACAACAGTATTCACTTACGTTGCTTTGAATCTACCCACGAAATGCTGCTTGAACAGCTCTCTCAGCATAAGCTGGATATGATCTTGTCTGATTGTCCGGTTGACTCTAGCCAAAGCCCTGGCTTGTTCAGCAAGAAATTGGGCGAAAGCAGTCTGAGTTTTTTCTGTTCAGGTAATGTTAAAGAGGTAAGTTTCCCCGCTGTATTAGAGCAAAGAAAATTGTTGATCCCAGGTAGCCGTACCTCAATGGGGCGTAAAGTGCTGCAATGGTTCGATAGGCAAGGACTTAAACCTGATATCTTGGGGGAGTTTGATGATGCAGCATTGATGAAAGCTTTTGCTCGTTATCACCATGATGCTATTTTCTTAGCGCCCACACTCTATATGTCTGAGGTTGATCAAGACACATCGCTGCAGTTGCTGGGTGACATTGAAGAGTTAAAAGAGGAGTACTATGTCATATTCGCTGAGAGGATGATCCAACATCCAGCAGTAAAAAACGTATGTGACGCAGATTTTAGCAAATTGTTCGAGTGAGGTAGTTTGTTAATGAATTGATATCGATTATTATGATCACCCAATGTACCGGAAATACTGATAGCCCGTAGTTGGCGTAGAGGTGGTAGGGAGCCAAACTATGAACTTAAAAGAGATGGAGAAGAACTCAGCAAAAGCTGTGATTCTACTCAAAGCCATGGCCAACGAACGTCGTTTACAGATCTTGTGCCTATTGCATGGTACTGAGCTGTCGGTTGGAGAGTTGTGTGGTAAGTTGGAACTGAGCCAATCGGCTTTATCTCAACATCTTGCTTGGTTGAGAAGAGATGGTTTAGTCGAAACTCGCAAAGAAGCTCAAACCGTGTATTACACATTGAGTAGTGAAGAAGTTAAAGCAATGATTAACCTACTGCATGGCCTATATTGCAAGTAGCTTATTGTTGGTGAGGAAGGTGATTCTTTATCAGGATAAGGTCGACACAAGGAAGTGTCAGTATTTCACGTCGAACGTTAATGCCTATCTGTGATCTTTTATAAATCCACTCTCTTTTGTTGATCGGTTAGCCGTTTATCTATTTGTTTATTTGTCTATCGGGAAGCGAAATTATTTTTAGTAAACAAATTATTTTTCAATAAGCCAATAGCTGTCAGTAAGAAAAATAACGTTCAGTAAGAAACCAAATAAAAACGTTACTCAAAATTTAGATATAAAAAAACCGGCCTAGGCCGGTTTTTTTCGTTTTGCGTTGTAATCAAATTTCTATTAAAGAGCTTTGATTGCAGCCGCGAAACGAGACTTATGACGTGCAGCTTTATTCTTATGAATAAGGCCTTTAGTCGCCATACGGTCAAGAAGTGGTGTAACTTCTACAAGAGCAGCAGTTGCAGCTTCTTTATCACCAGCTGTGATAGCTGCGATAGTCTTTTTCATGTAAGTGCGCATCATAGAACGACGGCTAGCATTGTGCTGGCGACGTTTCTCAGCTTGGATAGCGCGCTTCTTAGCAGATTTACTGTTTGCCAAGGGTCTAACTCCCAAAAACTTAGTTCGGTGACAATTTAAGGGCGAGGACTATCCCTCATTAGCGCTTAATTGTCAAATGATTTGTGCAAAAACCAGTCGTAGCCAAACAAACTTTGGTATAGAAAGGTCATCGCGGTTAAGATGGCGGGGATTCTAACAGCATTTTTATACCAATGCTAATAATTATGCTTCTTAGGACAGGATAGTATTTATCCCCCGCTTAAAAGTAATCAACTAGTGTCAGAGGTTTCTGTGAGTAAACGACTATTAAAGTCAGGCCTGATTGTCAGTGCAATGACTTTTGTTTCCCGTGTGTTGGGGCTAGTACGTGATGTAGTAGTAGCAAATTTGATGGGGGCAGGAGCAAGTGCCGATGTATTTTTCTTCGCTAATAAAATTCCTAATTTCTTACGTCGACTTTTTGCAGAAGGTGCATTTTCTCAAGCGTTTGTTCCTGTATTAACGGAATATCACGCTGCTGGTGATAAAGATAAAACTCGAGATTTAATCGCTAAAGTTTCGGGTACGCTCGGAGTATTAGTTTCGATCGTAACGATTGCTGGGGTACTGGGGTCTGGAGTGATCACCGCGATGTTTGGTGCAGGTTGGTTTATCGACTGGCTTAACGACGGCCCTGCGGCACCAAAATTTGAGTTGGCGAGCTTTATACTAAAAATTACCTTTCCTTACTTATGGTTTATCACCTTTGTGGCTTTGTCTGGTGCGATTCTTAATACCTTAGGTAAGTTTGCTGTTTCTTCTTTTACGCCTGTGTTCTTGAACGTAATGATCATTGGTGCTGCATGGTTTATTTCCCCTAACCTAGAGCAACCCGAAATTGGCTTGGCAATTGGTGTGTTTCTTGGAGGTCTCGTTCAGTTCCTTTTCCAAATGCCATTCTTAATCAAAGCGGGTGTGTTGGTTAAGCCTAAATGGGGATGGAGAGATCCGGGGGTGGTTAAGATCCGCACATTAATGATCCCTGCGTTGTTTGGCGTGTCTGTTAGCCAAATTAACTTACTGTTTGATACCTTCATTGCGAGTTTCCTTGCGACGGGCTCTATCAGTTGGTTGTACTACTCTGACCGGTTACTTGAATTTCCACTAGGTTTATTCGGTATCGCGATTGCGACTGTGATTCTGCCCGCTTTATCCCGTAAACACGTAGACGCTCAAGGTGAAGGGTTCGCACATACGATGGACTGGGGCGTACGAATGGTTTTGCTTCTCGGCATTCCGGCGATGTTAGGCCTGATTGTTTTGGCTCAACCTATGCTGATGGTGCTCTTCATGCGTGGTGAGTTTTCTCCACACGATGTGCAGCAGGCATCCATGTCATTGGTGGCTTATGCATCGGGCCTGCTTAGCTTCATGCTGATTAAAGTATTGGCGCCGGGCTATTATTCTCGCCAAGATACCAAAACGCCAGTTAAGTACGGCATTATTGCTATGGTCACCAATATGGTATTCAACGCGATCTTTGCGTATTTCTATGGCTATGTTGGTTTGGCGATTGCGACGGCATTGTCTGCTTTCGTGAATATGTCATTGTTATATCGCGGATTGCACCTTGCTGGTGTGTATCAATTATCTAAGACCACTTTGTTATTTAGCGCTAAGTTACTTATCTCAGGTAGTGTGATGGTTGCGGCTATTTTGTGGCAGCTTGATAGCATGCAAAAGTGGCTTGAATGGGGATTCAGTCAGAGAGCGATGACATTAACAGGCTTGATTGGACTTGGTGGCTTTGTTTATATTGTTTCTGTATTGATTTTAGGTGTCCGAGTAAAACATTTAAAAGCAGCGACAGATTAATACTGATTAGTATATAATCCGTCGGTTTCACACAATAAATGATGCAAATAGCAGGTTTTAGTTGATCATAATGGAACTGATCCGAGGTATACACAATATAAAAGCGCAGCATCGTGGCTGTGTATTAACCATAGGTAACTTCGATGGTGTTCATTTAGGACATCAAGAGGTGCTAAGTCAGGTTTCTAAACAAGCGGCAGTATTGGGGCTCCCCTCTGTTGTCATGACGTTTGAACCACAGCCTATGGAGCTGTTTGCCCGAGATAGAGCGCCAGCACGTTTAACTCGCTTGCGAGATAAATACGTGCAACTGAGTAAGCTAGATATCAGTCGTTTACTGTGCGTTAATTTTAACCAGTATTTTGCAAGTTTATCTGCGGAAGCATTCATTAAAGATCTTCTGGTTGATAAGCTTGGTGTTAAGTTCTTGGTGGTTGGTGACGATTTTTGTTTTGGCAAAGGTCGCACGGGTAATTTCGCTATGCTTAAAGAAGCAGGCGAAAAATATGGTTTTGAGGTGGTAAGCACCCAGAGCTATTGCTTAAACCAATTACGAGTAAGCAGCACCGAGATACGAAATGCATTAGCGGCTGATGACTTGGCTGCAAGTGCAACCATGTTAGGGCGTGATTACAGTATTAGTGGTCGTGTTTCTCATGGTCGAAAATTAGGGAGAACCATAGGTTTTCCTACCGCTAACATTCCATTAAAGCGTTGCGTTTCTCCTGTTTCGGGAGTCTATGTTGTTGAAGCTTTGGATATCGACGGTGTTCCTGTCGGTGGCGTGGCTAACATTGGACAACGACCAACGGTTAATGGCGTAAGGCAGCAATTAGAAGTGCACTTTTTTGACTTTAAAGCCAATTTATATGGTAAACAGTTAGAAGTTCGACTTTTACACAAACTGCGCGACGAGATAAAATTTGAATCGTTCGACGCATTAAAGAATCAAATAGAATTGGATGCTGAAGCCGCAAGGGTGTGGCTGCTTCAGCTAAAGAATTAATCGGATGATTCCACCGGTTAACATAATGTCTAACTTCGCCCAATATAACGGAATTAAGAATCGATGAGTGATTATAAAACTACCCTGAACTTACCAGAAACAGGGTTCCCAATGCGTGGCAATCTGGCAAATCGTGAGCCAGAAATGCTTAAGCGTTGGTATAAAGAAGATCTTTACGGCGAAATCCGTAAGGCAAAGAAAGGTAAAAAATCTTTCGTACTGCATGATGGCCCTCCATACGCGAACGGCGACATTCACATTGGTCACGCGCTGAATAAGATTCTTAAAGACATTATTATTAAATCTAAGACCCTTTCTGGTTTTGATGCACCGTATATCCCGGGTTGGGACTGTCACGGTCTTCCAATCGAGCTAATGGTTGAGAAGAAGAAAGGTAAGCCTGGTCAGAAGATTTCGGCTGCTGAATTCCGCGAAGAGTGTCGTAAGTACGCTGCGGGCCAAGTTGAAGGTCAGAAAGAGAGCTTCAAACGTCTTGGTATCATGGGCGAGTGGGACAAACCTTACCGTACTATGGATTTCGGCACAGAAGCGAACATCATTCGTTCTCTAGGCAAAATTGCAGATAAAGGTCACCTTCTGAAAGGTTTCAAACCAGTGCATTGGTGTACTGACTGTGGTTCTGCTCTAGCTGAAGCTGAAGTTGAATACAAAGATAAAGTTTCTCCATCTATCGATGTGAAGTTTTCTGCAGCTGACGAAGCGGCACTTCTAGAGAAATTTACGCTAGCTGGTGAGCACGCTGGTCAAGGTGAAATTTCTATAGTTATCTGGACAACAACACCATGGACTCTGCCTGCTAACCGCGCAGTCTGTCTACGTGATGATCTTGAATACGTACTTATCCAAGTTGAAGCGAATGGTGAACAGCCAGCTCAACGTATCGTTGTTGCTTCTGAACTAGCAAAAGACGTAATGGATCGTGCCGGTATCGAGCACTTCCATAACCTTGGTTTTGCAACTGGTGCTGATCTTGAGCTTTCTCTGTTCAACCACCCGTTCTACGACTTTACGGTTCCTGCTGTTCTTGGCGACCACGTTACAACGGATTCAGGTACTGGTGTAGTTCACACTGCGCCTGGTCACGGTCAAGAGGATTTCGTGGTTGGTAAGAAATACAACCTAGAAATCGCTAATCCAGTAGGCTCTAACGGCGTTTACCTGCCAGATACAGAGCTATTTGCTGGTCAGCACGTATTCAAAGCGAACGACTCTGTTTTAGAAGTTCTAAAAGAGAAAGGTGCACTTCTGCATCATCACGCTTACGAGCACAGCTACCCACACTGTTGGAGACACAAAACTCCAATCATCTTCCGTGCAACACCACAATGGTTCATCTCTATGGATCAAGCTGGCCTACGTGCAAAAGCACTTGAGTCAATCAAAGGTGTTGAGTGGTTGCCGGAATGGGGTCAAAGCCGTATCGAAGGTATGGTTGAAGGTCGCCCTGAGTGGTGTATCTCTCGTCAACGTACATGGGGCGTACCAATTGCTCTGTTCGTTCATAAAGAGACGTCAGAACTTCACCCAGACAGCCCTGCGCTGATTGAAAAAGTAGCGAAGCTAGTAGAAGAGAAAGGCATTCAAGCTTGGTGGGATGTAGATGCTGCTGAACTTATGGGCGCAGAAGACGCTGATAAGTACGAAAAAGTAATGGATACGCTAGACGTATGGTTTGACTCCGGTGTGACGCATTTCTCTGTTGTTGATTCTCGTGAAGAGTACAACTTCCCGAATGAAGAAAGAACGCACAGTGCCGATCTTTACCTTGAAGGTTCTGACCAACACCGTGGCTGGTTCCAGTCTTCTTTGATTTCATCTATCGCGATGAAAGACGAAGCACCATACAAGCAAGTGCTAACGCACGGTTTCGTGGTTGATGGTAAAGGCCGTAAGATGTCTAAATCTATCGGTAACGTTGTTGCTCCTAAAGATGTAACCAACAAGCTGGGTGCGGATATCCTACGTCTATGGGTTGCTTCCACAGACTACACCGGTGAAGTGGCGGTTTCTGATGAAATCCTGAAGCGTTCAGCTGATGCTTACCGTCGTATTCGTAACACGGCTCGTTTCTTCCTAGCGAACTTGAATGGTTTCAACCCTGAAACTGACCTAGTACCTGCTGAAGAGATGGTTGCACTTGATCGCTGGGCTGTTGGTCGTGCTCAAGCTGCACAAGAAGAGATTGTTAAAGCATACGGCGAGTACAACACTCACGGTGTGACTCAACGTTTAATGCAGTTCTGTTCTATCGAAATGGGTTCTTTCTACCTAGACGTAATTAAAGATCGTCAGTACACAGCGAAGCAGGGCAGCCATGCTCAACGTAGCTGTCAAACGGCGCTTTACTACATCGTAGAAGCTCTAGTTCGTTGGATGGCACCTATCATGTCGTTCACTGCCGATGAGATCTGGAACGAAATGCCAGCTTCTCTTCCAACCGGTGAAAAACGTGACAAGTTTGTATTCACAGGCGAGTGGTTCGAAGGTCTATTTGGTCTTGCTGAAGGCGAAGAGCTAAGCAACGAATTCTGGACTGAAATCCAGTCTGTTCGTGGCGCAGTGAACAAGCTCCTTGAAGATGCTCGTAAAGAGAAAACGATCGGTGGTGCACTGCAAGCTGAAGTGATTCTGTACGCTGACGACGCACTAGCGGCTAAGATCAACAAGCTAGAAGATGAGCTACGTTTCGTACTTATCACTTCTACTGCGGTTGTTAAGCCACTAAGCGAGAAATCTGATACAGCTCAAGCGACAGACGTTGAAGGTCTATTCGTTGAAGTAGCGGCGACTGAAGCTGAGAAGTGTGACCGTTGTTGGCACCACACTCCAGATGTAGGCACTATCGAAGGTCACGAGAAAGTTTGTGGTCGTTGTGTGTCGAACATTGACGGTGAAGGCGAAGTGCGTAAGTTCGCATAACCGCTCAGAGAAAGACTGAACTTTTTGTAAAAATTATAGCCCCAGTATCAACTGGGGTTATTTTTAATTATAGGAAATGTGTTTCGCCAAGTTGAGTACTGATGATCACTTAAATCGAGTGAAAATGAATACTAACTTCGTAAATACTAGGAATAGAAATGAGTGAAGTTTCGTTAAAACAATCTGGTGTGCGTTGGTTATGGTTGGCTCTGCTGGTTTTCCTTGCCGATATCGGCATTAAACTTTTCGTCATGGACAACATGGGTTATGGCTGGGCAAATCGTATTGAGGTGCTGCCGTTCTTTAACTTTTTGTATGTTCATAACTATGGTGCGGCTTTTAGCTTCTTGAGCGACCAAAGTGGTTGGCAGCGTTGGTTATTTACCTGTATCGCATTTGCAGTAACAGGCATGCTGACGTACTGGATGAGCAAACTACCAGCGACAGAAAAGTGGAATAACATTGCTTATGCGATCATTATTGGTGGTGCAGTTGGTAACGTATTTGACCGAGTAGTACACGGCTTTGTTGTCGATTACTTAGACTTTTACTGGGGCACTTACCACTGGCCTGCCTTCAACTTAGCGGATATGGGAATCTGTATCGGTGCAGCGATGATCATCCTCGATGGTTTCCGCAAGAAAGACGAAAGCAAATAAGTGAATAAGCCTTAAGTAGAAACGCTTTGAAATAGATGACCTTAAAGTCAGTCTATGACTCACAGAATAGAATAGCCCTAAGCGCTGTCGGTTGATTCCGGTGGCGCTTTTTTTTATGCTTCAGTCAACAAGAAAGCAAAGCACCATGCGTCCCCCAAATAATAAAGAAGTCTAAGGAAAGTAACGTGGCAGCAATTAAAAACGATTCAGCAGTAACCCTACATTTTACGATTAAAATGAAGGATGGTTCCGTTGCCGATAGCACCGAAAATATGGGTAAACCCGCGAAGTTCGTTATGGGTGATGGTAGCCTAAGTGAGAACTTCGAAGCGTGTTTGCTTGGACTTGAAACCGGTACTGAAAAGTCTATCGAACTGAAAGCACAAGATGCGTTTGGTATGCCGAACCCAGACCATATCCACCATATGGATAAAACAAAATTTGCTGGTGATTCTGATGTTGAAGTCGGCACTATCATGGCATTCTCTGGCCCTGACGGTATGGAAATCCCTGGGATTATCACTGATATCGCGGGAGATTCAGTAACGGTTGATTTTAATCACCCGTTAGCAGGTCAAGACGTTACTTTTGATGTCAACATCTTAGCGGTAGAATAGTTATCTTCACGGTGGAGTAGCTAGTTTAACGGTAGAATAACTATCTTAACGTTAGAATAGCGCCGCCTTACAGGTGTGATACAACCCAGAGCTTCACTGTCTAGGCGCTTCACTGTAGAATGCGAACCTCGCTGACGGCGAACTCTAGAGAAACAACCTTAGTACCGCGGTAAATGATGAGCAATGAAATGAAAATAATGTTAGCTAACCCTCGTGGCTTCTGTGCCGGTGTCGATCGTGCGATCAGCATCGTAGAGCGCGCACTTGAAATGTATCAGCCACCGATTTATGTTCGCCATGAAGTGGTACATAACCGCTTTGTTGTTGAAGGGCTTAAGCAACGTGGTGCTATTTTTGTCGAAGAGCTGAGTGAAGTGCCAGACGATAACATCGTGATCTTTTCTGCTCACGGTGTATCTCAAGCGGTTCGTAAAGAAGCGAAAGAGCGCGATCTCACCGTATTTGATGCGACGTGTCCATTGGTCACTAAAGTTCATATGGAGGTTGCTCGTGCGAGTCGTAAACATATGGAAGTGGTATTGATTGGTCACGCAGGTCATCCTGAAGTGGAAGGGACTATGGGTCAGTACGCTAGCCAAACCGGTGGAATGTATTTGGTTGAAAGACCAGAAGACGTACAAAACCTAGTAGTGAACGATCCAACTAACTTACATTACGTTAGCCAAACCACCCTGTCAGTTGATGAAACCGCAGATGTGATTGAAGAACTGCGCCGTGTATTCCCACAGATCCAAGGCCCACGTAAAGACGACATCTGTTACGCGACTCAAAACCGTCAAGACGCAGTACGTGATATGGCAAATGATGTAGACGTAGTGATTGTGGTTGGTTCTAAGAACTCATCGAACTCAACACGTTTGAAAGAGCTGGCTGAGAAGCTAGGCACACCAGGTTATCTAACTGACTGCCCTGAAGACATTCAAACAGAATGGGTTGAAGGCAAGAAGAAAATCGGTGTAACGGCGGGGGCTTCGGCTCCAGAAGAGCTAGTAAACCAAATCTTGGACCGCATTCGTGAGTTGGGTGCTACCGAGGTTGAAGAGATTCAAGGTCGTGAAGAGAATATGTTCTTCGAAGTGCCCAAAGAGCTGCAGATTAAACAAGTCGACTAATCTTTATCGACTTGTGATGCTAGCGATTCGCAACACAGTTGAATCGTAAACACTATCGATTTGCAAACACTATTGATTTGTAAACAGCAGGAAGCCAACGTTGATGCGTTGGCTTTTTTGATCGTGCTTTATGTCCCACCCTGAAATATGTTTACTGAAGGCCGAGCTGTTCTTTTAACGTTTTGAGGTAGCGACGGCTAACAGGCACTTCAAAGCCCGTCAGTGTGATGATCTCGGCCAGTCCATTTTCTAACAACTTGATCTCTTGGATCGATTTTATGTTGATCAAATATTGTCGATGACAGCGGATCAAGTCGGTTTTTTCTTCTAAGGTCTTCAAGGTTAACTGTGAGGTTGCGGTTTGCGATGAGCTACGTACGTGGACACCGCTGATATCGGAATACGCGCACTCGACCGTTTGGCTTGCCATGATCACTATACGGTTATGTCCAATACACGGAATCTGCTCTAAATGACAAGGGGCGATGACTGATATGTCTTGTTCTGGCGCTTTGTGGTTCTGTTTGATGATCTTATTCAGACGACAAACGCTCTTGTTTAATCGACAAGGCTCAACAGGCTTGAGTAGGTAATCAAAGGCATTATCTTCAAAGGCTTGAATCGCATATTGATCATAGGCTGTTACGAATACTACGTAAGGCATAGTGTCTGGATCAAGCATGCTCAGCAGTTCAATTCCGGTAACTTGCGGCATTTGAATATCTAAATACACTACATCAGGCTTGAGCTGGTTGATCTGCTTTAGGCCTTCGATCGCGTTGCTTGCTTGACCGATGACTTCCACTTCTCCAGTTTCAGTCAGTAGTTCAATCAGTTCTTCACGAGCAAAAAGCTCATCATCGACAACTAATGCTTTTAACATCCTACAATCTTCATCTTGATTCTATCCCTGTTTGATTCACGTTTGGCTTCTAAATAATACGGTTACCGAGAGGCTATCATCTACGAAAGCACCGTTATTTTAGTATAGGTATGATAAAGCTCATTCGAGTAAATTGCTGTGGTTGAGATTCTATTTTTAGTGCTGAGTCTTGTCCAAAGAAATTCGCGAGTCGTTTATCAACAATTTCCATTCCTAACCCCACATGGTCTTGAGACGGCTTCTGATAGTTGCCTGCATTGTCTTCCACGATCAGCTTGAATCCCCCCTTGAAAGCCTCGCTATAAATCTTCACTTTGCCGCCTTCTAGCATGTTTGAAATGCCATGTTTTATGGCATTTTCAACCAGTGGCTGCAGGGTAAAGCTCGGCAATTGAGAGTCATACAGTACCGGGTCGATATCTAACTCCACTTCTAAGCGGTCGGTAAAGCGTGCCTTTTCTATGGTCAGGTAAGCATTGACGTGTGCCAGTTCGTCTTTGAGTTTCACAGTGTTGATGTTCTGCTTAAGGTTGCTTCTAAAGAAGTGAGATAGGTGCTGAATAAGCTCTCGTGCTTTATCTGGGTCACGACGTGTAACGGCACTGATGGTATTCAGCGCATTGAACAAGAAGTGCGGGTTAACTTGAGCGTGCAGCAGTTTGATTTCAGCTTGGGTGAGCAGGGTCTGCTGCTGCTGGTAGTTACTAAATAGGATTTGGCTGGATAACAGTTGAGCGATACCTTCTGCCATCGACATGTTAATGGTCGAGAACAGTTTCAACTTTGGCTCATACAGTTTGATGGTACCGACGACTTCGTTACCGGCACGCAGTGGGATAATAAGCGCAGAACCTAACTTGCAATCTTGAGATAGAGAACATTGGTATGGGTTCTCTTTACCATCAAGGTAGATGATGTCGTTCTGTTCCATCGAGGTGAGGGTGCTTTGCGATGAAATAGGGGTATTTGGGATATGGTGTTCATCGCCAATGCCGACGAACGCGAGGATTTTCTCTCGGTCGGTAATCGCCACTGCACCAACATTGGTCTCTTCGTAAACGATACGTACGATTTTTTGTGCGTTATCGGAATTAAACCCACCATGCAGAATACCCACCGAACGTTCGGCGATGGTTAATGCGCGGCGCGAGAAAGTAGCTGAATATTTCTCGAAGATGGTTTTCCTGTCTTGGATGATGCTCATGAACAGCGCTGCACCCACTGAGTTGGCGATGATCATTGGCGCGGCAATATCGGAAACTAAAGCATAAGATTGCTCAAATGGCTTGGCGACTGCGAGCAGAATCAACATCTGAATGATCTCTGCAAACAGGGTGACAGAGAACACCACCAGAGGATTAAACAGTTGGCTGGCTTTGTTTTTTCTCACTAGGTAAACGTGTAACAGTCCGCCAATCAAGCCTTCTGCTGTAGTGGAAATAGCACAAGCTAAGTCCGTAAAGCCACCTAATGAGTAACGATGAATACCGCCAGTAAAGCCGACGGCAAAGCCAACGACAGGGCCACCAAACAGACCACCCATTACTGCGCCCATCGCTCGCGTGTTGGCGATGGCGTCATTGATCTGCAGTCCGAAATAGGTGCCCATAATGCAGAACAGGGAAAACAGAACGTAGCAGCTGATCTTATGACTTAAACGTGAAGAGATGCTCAACAAAGGGAGAATCAGTGGGGTTTTACTTAGCATGTAAGCAATCACTAAGTAGACACAGGTTTGTTGCAGCAGAGAGAGAATGAGTTCCATATTTTCACCTATTGAGACGCTTGTTAAGTGTAAAGCTCATTGCTTGGTAACGGTAGCTTTGCTTGTCTTTTCGCTGGATATATAGGCTTCCAAAGGGGCAAAATTAATGCCTAAAAACAATAAAGCCCATCACAGTGGACGGGCTTTAGTCTTATTTTCCACGAATCACCGAGTGATTACGGGAGCAAGCGAAGTGTGTTTGGCTTGTTCTTTTGTCTCTTTCTATGAAGATTGGTCTCTTGTTATCAAGAGCCTTAAAGAACTAGGCTGTTTTAGTCACCGGTTTTGATTCTTGATCTTGTTCTTCGTCAGCTAGGTCGATATCGCCTTTGCCTTTTGAAATCTTGATAACGTAAGCCGTAATCAGTAGAGATGACACCACGCCTACGATTGTTGAGATTTGCATAGGCAGACCAAAACCCAGTTGGCTGTTGTTCAGGATGAATGTGATACATACAGACGTCATGAAGATAGCTGGAACTGTTGTTACCCAATGCAGTTTATTGTGACGAAGTAGATAAGCAGAAGCTGTCCACAGCATCATTACTGCCGTTGATTGGTTAGCAAAACCGAAGTAGCGCCAGATGATACCGAAATCTACTTGAGTCAGGATGCCACCAAGAACGAATAGCGGTAGAGCCATTAGTAGTCGGTTGCGCAGTGTTTTCTGTTCCATGTTGAAGTATTCAGCAAGGATAAGACGGCTTGAACGGAACGCTGTGTCACCAGAAGTGATAGGTAGGATAACCACGCCAAGGAAAGCAAGGATACCGCCAAATACACCCAGTAGGCCAAATGAAGCGCTGTATACCACGTTACCTGGGCCGCCGTTTGCAATCGCGTCAGATAGAGACTCAACTGAACCGAAGAATGACAGAGCAAGTGCACACCAGATTAGAGCGATGATGCCTTCACCAATCATTGCGCCGTAGAATACGAAGCGACCGTTCTTCTCGTTTTCCATACAACGCGCCATCAAAGGAGACTGAGTTGCGTGGAAGCCAGAGATTGCGCCACAAGCGATGGTGATGAATAGAGCAGGCCAAAGTGGTAGATCATTCGGGTTCATGTTGGTGAACATGTCTTTCATCTCAAAGCCACCCATGATTTGGTGCTCGTCAGATAAACCAATCGCAGTGATTAGGCCAACAGACATAAAGATAAGCAGCGCGCCGAACAGTGGGTAGAAGCGACCAATGATTTTATCGACAGGGACAATCGTTGCGATGATGTAGTAGGCAAAGATGATAACAACCATCGTCGTTGCAGACATCGCAAAATCAGTTTGGTCGTTCACTAGGTTAGTGATCATACCTGCAGGAGCAGATACGAAAACCACACCAACAAGAAGCAGTAGAACAATGGCAAAGATGTTCATAAAGTGTTTTGCGCCATTGCCTAAGTAACGTCCAGTGATGGTTGGAACCGAAGCGCCGCCATTACGAATAGATAACATACCTGAGAAGTAGTCGTGTACTGCACCTGCGAAGATACAACCTAGAACGATCCAAAGCATTGCTGCTGGGCCGTAAAGGGCACCCATGATAGGGCCGAAGATTGGACCGACGCCTGCAATGTTAAGCAGCTGAACTAGGTAAACCTTTGGTGTTGACATTGGAACGTAGTCCACGCCATCTTGCTTGGTATGAGCGGGTGTTTGGCGCTTTTCATTGATACCGAAAATCTTCTCGATAAAGGTACCGTAAATAAAGTAGCCACCAATGAGTGCTGCAACACAGGTAAGAAACCACATCATAATTTGTTATCCCTGAATGTATTAATTAAGTCAGGGTGTATATTAAAGGAGTCGATGAGAAAAAACTTCCGCTATGAGAGTGAGTGGTCGAATAGCCAATTTAACGGTGCTATGAATGATTGAGTGGTTTGTTCACTTTGTTGAGTGGCGGATATTTCTACTGAGAGGCTTCTTGTCTCTATAAAGAGGTTGTTTGAGTTGGCTTAGCGGCGGCGACTGACTTTGAGTGGTCGGAATTAGCCTAAAGTGGTAAACATTAGACAATAAGTGGACATCAACAGGCGTTCAGCGGAGAATCACCACCAAGGTAACGCTTCGTCAGAAAGTGGTGAAGTAACAATATAAAGGATTGAAATGAAAAAAATAATCGCACTATTCGCCGTGGCATTTAGCCTTGCAGGGTGCAGCGCCAATATTCAAGATTTAGCGGCAGAAGGTAACTGGCAAGAGATTGGTTTCCGTGACGGTATTAAAGGCAATACTCAGCGTTCGTATTCGGAGATGACTGAGCTTGGCGCAGTCGATCAAGCAAGTTACACCGAAGGTTATCACCTAGGTGTGACGGAATATTGTAATCCGAACCATGCTTATCAGATTGGCTTGTCTGGTCAGATGTATGAAGGCGTGTGTTCTGGTACGAAAGACGCTCAACGTTTCCGTATGGAATGGCAACGTGGTTGGGATGAGTTCTCAAACGACTATTAAGCCCAAGCTTGCGATAAAAAATTAAAACTAAAAAAGACCAGTACCGCATGTGTACTGGTTTTTTTGTATGTCGCGGCGTAACACTCAACAGCATAAGCATAAGCATAAGCATAAGCATAAGCAGATTACTGATTATTCTCGACCGCTTTTCTCAAGAAGCCATTTTGTTGGTCAAGCTGAGCCTTGGCGGCCTCAAGATCAAGCCCTGTCAGGATCATCAAAATCGCGAGCTTCACGTCATAATCAGTGGTTTTTAGCGTCGATACGGCCAGTGCTTTATCACACTCCGTCGCTTGAATAACGATACGAGCGGCGCGGGCAACCAGCTTCTCATTGGTCGCTTTAACATCGACCATCAGGTTCTGGTAGCTTTTACCAATGCGGATCATGCTCGCAGTGGTTAGCATGTTGAGCACTAGCTTTTGTGCCGTACCGGATTTGAGCCGTGTTGATCCCGTTAGTGCTTCTGGGCCAACCACTGGGCTAATTGCGATCTGTGCGATCTCGGCAATTGGAGAATCAGGATTACAAGACAGCGCTACGGTCACCGCACCGATTTGATTGGCATAGTTGAGCGCACCAATCACATAAGGTGTACGGCCACTGGCTGCGATACCGACCACAACATCGTTTTCTGAAAATTGAATCGCTTTCAGATCTTCAATACCAAGAGTCAGCGAGTCTTCCGCGCCTTCTTTGGCTTTTAAAATGGCTTCTGGGCCGCCAGCGATGAGACCGATAACCATTTTGTCTGAAACACCAAACGTCGGTGGGCATTCTGATGCGTCTAACACACCTAATCGACCACTGGTGCCTGCGCCCATATAAATCAGTCGACCGCCGTTTTGGAAGGCGTGAGCGATCTTGTCAACGGCTTGCGCGATCTGTGGCAGTTCGGCCTCGATAGCGAGTGGTACTTGTTTGTCTTGTTGGTTAATCTTTTCAACCACTTCGAGAGAGGTGAGTAGATCAATATCCATAGTATCAGGGTTTCTCCCCTCCGAAACGAGGTGCGAGAGCGCTGATATGAGAGCGTTGTTACTCATAATGATCCTTAAATGGTGATTCTAAAATGATGGTTCTAAATTGTTTAGTCAGCACGATAGAGAACGCCTAGAGAGGCAGCCCTGCTTGCACCAGTCACTTCGGGTAAATTGCTTGGCAGTTGATGGACATGACGTTGAGCAAGCCACGCAAAGGCCATCGCTTCCATGTAGTCGGCATCAACGCCTTTACTGGTGGTCGATTCCACTTCCCAGCTAGGAAGCAGTTCAGACAATCTTTTCATCAACAATGGGTTTCTCGTACCGCCGCCACATACATAGAGTGCTGGTTGGTTACCCAAGCGATAAGTCTCCACTTCATTGGCTATCGTCAATGCGGTGTATTCACAAAGCGTGCGCTGAACATCTTCTGCTGAGATGTCGTTAAATTCTGTTAATTGTTGCTCTAGCCAAGGCAGGTTAAATAGCTCTCTGCCAGTACTTTTCGGCGGCATCTGAGATAGATAAGATTCATTGAGCAGCTGTTCGAGTAAAGCTTGATTGAGCTTGCCTTGAAGTGCGAACTGCGCATCACGGTCAAACTTTTTACCAGTGTGTTTATCTACCCACGCGTCCATCAACATATTGCCCGGGCCTGTATCATAACCAAGCGTTGGCTGATTTGGGCGCAGCACTGAAATATTCGAGATACCACCAATATTCAACACGACAACCGAGCTGTCCTGCGGGTGAAAAATAGTATGGTGGAAGGCGGGTACGAGTGGCGCACCTTGCCCGCCAAGTGCCATGTCTTTGCGTCTGAAATCGGCGACGGTTTGAATCTCTGTTTTAGCAGCAATGATATTGGCATCACCCAACTGCATGGTAAATGGCGATGCGCCGGTAGGCTGGTGGAACACCGTTTGACCATGATTACCAATGGCCGTCACTGAAGATGCTGGAGTGCCTGACTTTTCGAGAAGTTGCAGAACCGCATCAGCAAATAGATGGCCAAGCTGGTGGTCAAGTTCACCAATGGCAATCAAATCCGTTTTCTGACCAATACACACCTCAAGCAGGCGGGCTTTGATATCTTCAGGCATAGGGAATTCATCATGCGCGAGTAATGTGATACGAGTGCCTTCGATCGACACTAAGGCCGTATCAACGCCGTCCATACTCGTGCCGGACATCACGCCAATATATAACTCTGACTTCATTGTTCATTTCCTAAGTTGAGCATGTGGATCTTCTGGTGAGCGATAACTTCGGCACCATCCTGAGCGTTACCTTGAATGTCTAAAGCGCGAGTTTGAAGCCCTTGAGAGAGCTTAGAACGATAGAATTGTCCTAAGCTGCCTAAAAACATAATCGGTAAGCTGTTATTTTCTGCGCATGTTCGTGTGAGCTTCTCTATTTCTTCAATACCTTGTTTTAATATGGTACTTGCCGTTGAGCAGCGCTGTTCTATATCAACGAGCTCTCGTGCAAATTGCGCATAATCGGTCGCATTGGCCGTGTTGAGCCACTTTAGAATGTCACTACGTTCGCTGCCTATTTTATTCATGACAAGCTGGCTTGTTAAAGAGGAGCGTTTGTCATCAAATTCGGCTAGAGTTTGCTGCACCGCTCGAAATCCAAGCCAAGCGCCACCCCCTTGATCGCCAATCGGGAACCCCCACCCACCAAACTGATGAGTCACATGTTGGGTATCTAGCTGAATGGCAACCGAACCGGTCCCAATCGCAATGCAGTTAACGCCTCGCCCTGAGTTAGCACCAAACACCGAAGCTTCAGCATCGGTTGTCACATATAGGTGTGGGCAGTGGGCTAACGCCGATTTTAGTTTGGCTTTTAAATGACTATTTCCAGCACCAGCAACGCCAACCACAATATAGCACTGTTTGGCTTTAATCTGATTCACACTCAACATTTCCTCAATATAATGAGTCAGTTGAGTGATTGCCGCCTCACCATACAAGGTCAATGACGTTGCCGCTAAAGTACGTTCTTGAATGACTCTTGGTATAGTTGATATTTGCTTCAGTCTCACGGCGGTTTTGGTTCCACCGCCATCGACTGCCAAAGTATGGGTAATCATTGGCTAAACCGTTTGTAGTTTATTAACTTCTTGAGTCTGCTTCTTACCTAGAAGGCACACGATTAATGATACAAACGTGCCTACGCAGAGTTGATACGGAAAGGCTAATCGAACACCCACCCAATCCGCATTAACCGCGCCCATCACACTGTCCCATACATAAGCTTGCATCAGTAATGTCGTTAAGAAGCCTGCCATTAGAGCTAAAGCGACTGAAGTTTCGTTGCCGCGTTCAGTGAAAATCGCCGTGAAGTAGACGCCCAGTAATCCGGTGTAAGCAAACACCATCACACTTAAAGCGAACGATAACAGTGGCATGTCTGTGTACTGTTGCCAGTAGTAACAAAGGATACCCATGCTACCTAAGGCTACGGCCGCTGCAGCCATTCCAAATCGGCCAGCTTTTACGTAATGGAAGTCATCTTGTTCTCCTTTACGAGCTTCTAACCAAGGCTTGTAAATATCTTGTACCGCAACTGAAGACATCGAGTTTAAGCCAGAGTTTAGTGTCGATAGCGCCGCGGCAACCACACCAACAGTGACTAAGCCACGAAGACCTGCAGGCATTTCATTCAGCACGTAGTACATGAAGATCGTGACGTTTTCGCCATTAAAATTTTGCACGACGTCTTTGCCTTCAACACCCATCAGTTCAGGTCTTTGGTAGAAAACATACAAGAGTAGGCCAATCGACATAAATACCAACACGACAGGAATCGAGAATATGATTGAGTTGATCATCGCCTTTGAACCTTGCTTGGCATCTTTACAAGTCAAAACGCGTTGCGTCATGTCTTGATCAAGGCCAAATGCCCCGATGTTTAACAGGACAAAACCAGTGATACATGCCCAAAAACTGAAGGTGCCAGCAGGGCTAAAGTCGAGCGTGAAATCGAGTAGAGTCAGCTTCGAGGATTGTCCTTCACCCGGATTAGTAAGTACCTGAGCAATTTGGCTAAAGTCGGCAGGGATCTGACCCAGTAGGTAGACAATTACCGCAATAGCTGCGCCGACGTACACAACAAGCTGGATTAAGTCACTCCAAATAACGGAACGAATGCCGCCCATGTAGGTATAAGCGAGGCCAACGGCGACAAGAATGACCACCGAAGTGACTACGCTGCTTGGGTCAATGTTGGTAAACAGAATCATGGATACTGCGATAGCCGCCATGTATAGGCGCGCACCAGAAGCAAACACACGGCCCACCAAGTACATCACACCTGCGCGCTGTTTGGTCTTCTCACCAAAGCGTACTTTCAGTAGTTCATAAACGGTAGAGACTTTGTTGTGGTAGAAACGAGGAATTAGAACGAGCGCGACAAAAATTGCACCAAGAATACCGCCGATGTTGGTCGCTAGGTAAGTGAGATCACCACGGTAGCTAGACTCTGGTCCACCTAAAAACGTCGCTGCGGATTGTGAGGTCGCCAGTACCGAGATAGCAACAACCCACATTGGCATTGAGTTACCACCTAAGAAATAGTCCTTGGTACTTGTGATTTTTGTTCGGCTAAAGTGCCAACCAGTAAAAGCGATAATGGCGAAATATATCGCAAATACCGCCCAGTCCAGCGAGGTAAATAGTGAATTCATAGCAGCTCCGTAGCATGAATAGGGTAGAGGGTGTTTATTATTATTTTTTCAGAATGTCAGTTTGAATAATGAGTTTCAAAATCTATTCCTTGGTGGAATAGTGACCAATGGTTTTCTTTGACAGTGATCCCAGAAGGTTGTGTCAGCTATTCCAAACAGCAGAATGTGAAGGAATAATTATTCCAATTAAAATAAAAAACTCGTTATGATAACGAGATTCGGTCATAGGGAAGGGGAAGAGCGTTTAATGAAAGGCATTGCGAAAGTTAAAGCGTTATTACCAAAACTCTCTCCATCAGATTCGCTGGTGGCTCGTTACGTACTGGATCATCCACAACAAGTTAAGCAACTCTCCTCTCCTGAGTTGGCCAAAGCGGTAGGCGTGAGCCAGTCGACGATCGTAAAGTTTAGTCAGAAACTCGGTTACAAAGGGTTTTCTGAGATGAAGATGAAGCTCTATCAGAGTGATATGACCTATCAGCCAGTGTCACAACGCGGGATTCATGGCACGATCACCAGAAAAGATCCGCCTGATACCGTGATGGACAAACTTCTTGCAAGTAAAACACAATCGCTTGAGCGTACCGTGTTATTAAATGAAGGCGAACAGTTGAGCAATGCCGCTGATTTACTGCACCTTGCTAATAAGGTACAAATCTCAGGAGTGGGTGCATCGTCTCTAGTCGCCAAAGACTTCGCTTACAAACTGATGAAAATAGGTCATGCTGCAAATGCAGAGCAAGATGCCCATATTCAGATTGCTAATACCGCTTCTCTCTCTGAAAATGATGTCTTGGTTGCGATTTCCTACTCGGGAGAAACCAGAGAAGTGGTGAAGGTTGCGCAGCTGGCGAGGTCGAAAAAGGCCAAGGTGATTGTGATTAGTCAGTTATCACCCTCTGCTTTAGACAAATATGCGGATATCAAACTTATCTCTGCGGCTGACGAAAACCATATTCGCAGTTCATCGATTACAGCTCGAGATAGTCAGCTTTTTATTACTGACTTGTTGTTCATAGCGTTAACTCAGCAAGAAGAGCAAGCCGACCAATTAATTGAACAAAGTAAATCTGCAGTAGCGGAATTTAAGCAATAGAAGGAAATGTTATGGGACCGTTGTGGGTTGATGTTGCAGGCTACGAACTGACCGCTGAAGACAGAGAAATTTTAGAGCATCCAACCGTTGGTGGTCTCATCTTATTTGCTCGAAATTATCACGATAGCAAACAGTTATCGGCGTTAAACAAAGAGATCCGTAAAGTTTCTAAACGTCCTATTTTGATTGGTGTTGACCAAGAGGGAGGACGAGTACAACGCTTCCGCGACGGCTTTTCAATTATCCCTGCCGCGCAAGAATTTGCGACCAAGAATAATGGTGAGCAGTTGGCAGAACAAGCGGGTTGGTTGATGGCGGCAGAATTGGTCGCCCATGATATTGATCTGAGTTTTGCGCCTGTTTTAGACAAAGGTCACGACTGTAAAGCGATTGGTAGCCGAGCATTTGGTGAAGATATCGACACTATCGTTCGCCACAGCAGCGCTTTTATTAAGGGCATGAAATCGGTTGGCATGGCAACAACAGGCAAGCACTTCCCAGGACACGGTGGCGTGATTGCTGACTCACACCTTGAAACGCCTTATGATCCAAGAGACGACATCTTTGAAACCGACATGGCGATCTTCAAGGCGCAGATTGAAGCGGGAATATTGGATGCCATGATGCCTGCACACGTGGTTTTCTCTCATTATGATGATCAGCCAGCAAGTGGCTCTCAGTATTGGCTGCAGAAAGTATTGAAGCAGCAGCTTGGGTTTAAAGGTTTAGTTTTTTCTGACGACTTAACCATGGAAGGGGCTGCCATTATGGGTGGGCCAGCCGACAGAGCAAAGGCTGCCTTGAATGCGGGTTGCGACATGGTGTTGATGTGTAATAAACGAGAGGCACAAATTGAAGCTCTCGATCACTTAGCGATTCAAGAGGTGCCTTTAGCCACCTCATTGCTTAAAAAATACAGTTTTGATTTACCGACCCTTCACTCAGATGCTAGGTGGAAAGAGACCTCAGAGACGATCAAGCGAATGCTCGGCAGTGAGTGATAAATAAACACATAATAAATTTAGATAGGGCGATATGAGAAATATCGCCTTTTTTGTATGTGCGAGGCGTGGTTTAGGTCTTTTTATTACTCTGAACAAGTTAAAGTAAGAGTGTAAATTTAAATTTACAGCTAATGTTTTTTTAAATGTACACTTGAAATCGTTTTTTTAGCTGTTATTGTGTTTTTAAAGATTGTTAGCCCAAATGGAAATGTTGGGTGTAAAAATAAATATACAGGTTGGGTTATGCAGAAAAGTGAATTAAGCAATGTCAATATCATCGACGAACAGGTACTGATTACTCCTGAAGAGTTAAAAGCAAAACTGCCTTTGAGTGATAATGCTCGTCGTTTCATTCAAGAGTCTCGTCAAACTATCGCAAACATTATTCATAAGAAAGATCATCGCATGCTTGTTGTATGTGGCCCATGTTCTATCCATGACATTGAAGCGGCGAAAGAGTACGCGAAACGCCTAAAAGCACTTTCTGAAGAACTGAGTGATCAACTGTATATTGTAATGCGTGTTTACTTTGAAAAGCCTCGTACTACTGTTGGCTGGAAAGGCTTGATCAATGACCCTCATCTAGATGGCACTTTCGATATAGAGCATGGTCTGCATGTTGGTCGTGAGCTATTGGTTGAACTTGCTGAGATGGAAATTCCACTCGCAACTGAAGCATTAGACCCAATCAGCCCGCAATACCTAGCAGACACGTTCAGCTGGGCAGCCATCGGCGCGCGTACGACTGAATCACAAACCCACCGTGAAATGGCAAGTGGTCTTTCAATGCCTATCGGCTTCAAAAACGGTACCGATGGCAACCTAGGCACTGCAATCAATGCAATGCAGGCGGCGTCTTCTAGCCATCGCTTCATGGGGATCAGCCGCGAAGGTCAAGTTGCACTACTAACAACACAAGGTAACCCAAATGGTCACGTCATTTTACGTGGCGGTAAGCAGACGAACTACGATTCAGTGTCAGTACATGAATGTGAACAAGAGCTTGGTAAGTCAGGCTTAGATGCGGCACTGATGGTTGACTGCAGCCACGCGAACTCTCGCAAAGATTTCCGTCGCCAACCCCTAGTTGCTGAAGATGTGATTCACCAAATTCGTGAAGGCAACAAGTCGATTATCGGCCTTATGATTGAAAGCCATATTAACGAAGGAAATCAATCTTCGGATATACCTCTCAATGAGATGAAATACGGCGTATCTATAACCGACGCGTGTATCAATTGGGATTCAACTGAGGCACTATTGAAGCATGCACATACGGAATTAGTCCCGTTCTTAGAGAACCGTTTGAAAGGTTAGTCAGAGTTTATATTTAAGTGCCTCATCTAATGGGGCATTTTAAGATCTGTTGCTAACGAACCTGCGTCAGTGCGGGCTTATAGATTAGTACGGGCTTATAAATTAGTAAGGAATAAAATGGCCGTTGAACTGAACGAATTACGCGACCAAATCGATGCTGTCGATAAACAAATGCTGGATTTACTGGCTCAGCGGTTGGCTCTAGTAGAGAAAGTTGGTGAAGTAAAAAGTGAACATGGTTTACCTATTTATGTGCCAGAGCGTGAAGCAGCAATGCTGGCATCTCGTCGTCAAGAAGCCGAGAAAATAGGGGTTCCGCCACAGCTAATCGAAGATATTTTACGTCGTACTATGCGTGAGTCTTATGCCAGCGAAAAAGATTCTGGTTTTAAGTGTCTTAACCCAGAGTTACGTTCAGTGGTTATCGTTGGTGGTAATGGTCAACTTGGTGGCTTGTTTGGCCGTATGTTTAAGCTTTCTGGCTACGAAGTGAAAATCCTTGGCAGCCAAGATTGGGATAGAGCCGACGAGATTTTAGATAACGCAGGGCTTGTGGTTGTTACGGTCCCAATTCACCTAACGGAAGGTGTAATTGCAAAACTGGGTAACTTACCAAGCGATTGTATTCTTTGTGATTTAACGTCGATTAAGTCAAAGCCTCTGCAAGCAATGATGAACATCCACCAAGGCCCTGTGGTTGGATTACATCCAATGTTTGGCCCTGATGTTCCAAGCCTTGCCAAGCAAGTGATTGTTTACAGCGATGGGCGTGGCTCTGAAAGCTACCAATGGTTACTGAATCAATTTGGTATCTGGGGCGCGAGCCTTTGCCAAATGGACGCCGCTGAGCATGACCACGGCATGACATTGATTCAAGCACTGCGTCACTTCACCTCTTTTGCTTACGGTTTGCACCTTAGTAAAGAGAACCCGAACATTGACCAACTTCTGAAGTTAAGCTCGCCAATCTACCGTCTAGAGATTGCGATGGTCGGTCGTCTGTTTGCTCAAGATCCGAACCTGTACGGTGATATTATTCTTTCTTCGGACGAGAATATTGAAATGATTCGACGCTTTCACCGTCGTTTCGGTGAAGCGTTAGAAATTTTAGATGGAAAAGATAAAGCTAAGTTTGTTGATAGCTTTAACCAAGTGAGCGAGTGGTTTGGTGATTACTCACAGCAATTCTTGCAAGAGAGCCAAAGCCTGTTAAAGCAAGCACATGACTCGATTCACCGTGGCTAATTACGGTTTGAATTATAAAAAAGAGCGACCATTTGGTCGCTCTTTTTGTTTGTGTTGAATGACTCCAAAGCATTTGGCCTACAGTAGGCTAAAGCAATTAGATCATCATAGGCCAAACCAACCTGCCCTAATAACTAATAACTAATAACTAATAATTAATGGTTAATAACTAGTTAGTCGCGATAGGCTTTTTAATATCTTCACTCGACACGGTGTCGATGGTCGAACTGATGTAAGGCACGTTTGTCAGGTTTATCTGCAAGCGAACCACATTATCAATCAACTGAACCAACGGGCCCCACTTCACTTTATTTTCTTTTTCAAAAACGTAATTGAAGTTTTCAGGCGTCCAATCCATCAGATATTGAGGGTTCAGTGAGCGACCTAGGAAGCGCACTTCATAATGTAAATGTGGACCGGTTGAGCTACCGGAGTTACCACAGCTTGCGATCACATCACCTTTGCTCACAAATTGCCCGCTACGTACTTTGAATTTCTGCAGGTGAGCATAAGAACTCATGAAACCAAATGAGTGGCGCATGGTTATGAAGTTACCGAAGCCTTTGTTACTTGGGCGAACCGTTTCAATGACACCATCTGCGGGTGCTAAGATGTCTTCACCACGCTTACACGTTAGGTCGATGCCTGTATGAACGTGGCGTTTACCTGTAATAGGGTTAGTACGGCGACCATAAGAAGAAGAGATACGTTGATAAGCCATAGGGCTGTCGTTTGGAATCAAACGGAACATGGTTGCTCTTACTGCTGAATCGACGGCAGCGGCATCAATTCTGTCTTCTAAAGAGACATCATCGGTCAGTAGTTCTTCGTCAGCAAGGCCAAGTACCGATTCAACGTCAAATACACGCTTACCAAGCAGTTGAATCGTGCCTTCTTTCTCTGTCAATGTTTGCGATAGAGAATGATTGGTATCAACTTGTTCAGCATAAAGAAACTCGGTTTGTTCTTTTTCAACAATCAGTGTTTCAATCAACTGTTGGGCATCACCCGCTTGCTGTGCGAGTTCTTGTTTACTCTCGAAGTGCATGTATGCCGCTCCGCCAATTAATAGCGGTACTGAAAAAATCGCAGTGGTGCACATGAGCACGGCTTTTCGGCCGAAGTAAAACGTCTGTTCCCCCTGACTAGAGGGAATAGTAATGGAAACTTTTTTAGACATGGTTCTGTACTAATTAGATGCTTTTAATAGAAAAAAGGTAACTGAGATCTTATTCACAACCTAAGTCGGTAAGGTGTTTAATCTCTCTATAAAGCAATTCATCATCGCCAACATTAAGTTCCACAAGGCGCTTAAGGTGACTGATACTATCAATATCTAAATGCTCTATGCGTAAACGCATTGAGGTATTGATGGTAGAGACTATCGTTGCTTCTAACTGAATATTGATATCACTGCTTGTCAGCGTAAAGCTGACCTGAACAGGAATATTGTCGCTGAGTTGTTGTAATTCATTACATTGAATGAGTAGGCCATGAAGAGATAAGTCTTGTATTGAGCCAGATATGTTTACTTGTCCTTGTGACAATTTTACTGGGACTTGATAAACAACTCGTGAAAACTGACGTCTTTCTATCATAACGAATATCTCTATATCAATGTGTAATACGTAATTCAGATATATCAAAGGCCGCTATTATCGCGGCCTTTGTTCAGAATACAAGCTAATTTACTTAGATATACGCTTGTACTTGATGCGGTGTGGTTCCGCCGCTTGAGCGCCCAGAGTCTGTTTTAGCCACTCAGTGTACTCAGTGTAGTTACCTTCGTAGAAGTTAACTTGACCTTCATCACGGTAGTCTAAGATATGGGTTGCAATACGGTCAAGGAACCAACGGTCATGCGAGATAACCATTGCACAACCAGGGAACTCAAGCAGTGCTTCTTCAAGAGCACGTAGCGTTTCAACGTCAAGGTCGTTGGTTGGTTCATCGAGTAGCAGTACGTTACCACCTGCTTTTAGCAGTTTCGCTAAGTGAACACGGTTACGTTCACCACCAGAAAGCTCACCGATGATTTTCTGTTGGTCGTTGCCTTTAAAGTTGAAACGAGAGCAGTATGCACGCGCAGGGATTTCGAAGTTGTTGATCTTAATGATATCAGCGCCTTCAGAGATTTCTTGGAATACTGTCTTGGTGTCGTCCATACTGTCACGGAACTGATCAACAGAAGCAAGCTTAACGGTTTCGCCGAGTTCAACTGTACCTGAATCTGGCTGTTCTGCACCGCTTAGCATCTTGAATAGTGTTGATTTACCCGCACCGTTGGCACCCACGATACCGACGATAGCGCCTTTAGGCATGCTGAACGATAGGTCGTCGATAAGAACGCGGTCACCAAACGATTTAGTTAGGTTGTTCACTTCAAGAACTTTGTCACCTAGACGCTCACCCGGCGGGATGAACAGTTCGTTAGTTTCGTTACGCTTCTGATATTGACCAGTAGTCAGTTCTTCAAAACGAGCCATACGAGCTTTAGACTTAGCTTGACGGCCTTTAGGGTTTTGACGAACCCATTCAAGTTCTTTCTCGATGGTCTTTTGACGTGCGCTTTCGCCCGCTTTTTCTTGCTTAAGACGCTCGTCTTTCTGTTCTAGCCAAGATGTGTAGTTACCTTCCCATGGGATACCTTCACCACGGTCAAGTTCTAGGATCCAGCCAGCTGCGTTGTCTAGGAAGTAACGGTCGTGGGTAATTGCCACAACAGTGCCACTGTAATCAACGAGGAAGTGCTCAAGCCATGCTACTGATTCTGCATCCAAGTGGTTGGTTGGTTCATCAAGAAGCAGCATGTCTGGCTTCTCAAGAAGTAGACGACAAATAGCAACACGACGACGCTCACCACCTGATAGGAATTCAATTTTCGCATCCCACTCAGGAAGACGAAGTGCGTCAGCAGCACGCTCTAGAGCGGTTTCTAGGTTGTGGCCGTCTTTTGCTTGAATCAGTGCTTCTAGTTCGCCTTGCTCTTTAGCAAGTGCATCGAAGTCTGCATCTGGTTCTGCGTAAGCTGCGTAAACTGCGTCGATACGCTTAAGTGCGTCAGCAACGTCAGAAACCGCTTCTTCTACGATCTCACGCACTGTTTTTGATTCGTCTAGTACAGGTTCTTGCGGTAGGTAACCGACTTTAAGACCTTGCTGTGCACGAGCTTCACCATCAATATCAGTATCAATACCAGCCATGATACGTAGTAGGGTAGATTTACCTGAACCATTTAGACCCAAAACACCGATTTTAGCGCCAGGAAAAAAGCTAAGAGAAATGTCTTTAAGAATTTGACGCTTAGGTGGAACCGTTTTGCTCACCCGAGACATGGTATATACGTATTCAGCCATTGCCGATCGATCCTAATTATTGTTCAAAATTGTCTGCTATTTTATACCAATATCCCCAAAGATGTTACTCCTAGGGCAGAAAAGGCATTCTTGAAGGAATCCTTACCTATTATTGTCACATTGGTCATTAAAACTATATTTAATGATCTTCTGAGGTGAAGTGTTAAATATTAATAATATTTACACTCAAATCCTTTACATTTGATGTGAGGTCGGGCGTAAATAGATTTCACGTATTCATACACGCACTAAGGAAAGAGCGAATGTTTTTCCGAATTGGTAATACGAAAATTGCTGTGGTTGCATCGGCAGTTTTGTCTTCATTTTCACTGGCTCCGATGGCTTTAGCGAGCAATGCATCCGAGCTTGAAATGCAGCGTGATGTTTATGATAGAGCGCAAGAGGTTTTAGACAACCATGATCTAAAAGCCTATTCCGCGCTACGTAACAAGATTCAAACATATCCTTTAACGCCTTATACCGATTATCGAGCTTTTCTTATTGGCTTAGGAGAGCGTACACCTGCTGAGGTGGATGCTTTTATTGAACAGAATAAAGCACTACCATTTTCTAATCGTATGCGCGCACCTTATTTGGATTCATTGGCTTTTCAAAAACAGTGGCAGACCATCCTTGAGTTTCAAACTAAAGAACCTGTTGGTGAAAAATACCAATGTATCTATTACCGAGCGCATTACGAACAAGGCAATCAAGAGCTTGCTTTTAAAGGGGCTAAGCAACTTTGGTTAAGTGGTAGTGGTGTTGATGACGCCTGTGATCCTCTGTTTGAGAGCTGGGATCAAGCGGGTTTAAGAACGGATGAGCTGATACTAGAAAGGATGTTGTTAGCGTTCGAAGGTCGCAGCGGTAAATTGATGACTTATCTAATTAAGCAATTAGATAGTGATGAGTCAATTGCCCAAGCGAAACAGATGAAGGCGTTGTACAACAAACCCGAGGATGTCCTCGCGTTCGCTAAAAAGCATCCTGAGAATGAATTTTACCAAGCTCAAACCGAGTTTGGTTTCGAGAAATTGGCAAGGAAGTCAGCAAGCAGTGCTCAGGAGGTGTTTGATGAGGTCATCAAGGCTCAGAAGTTCTCGAAAGAGAAATCTCAAGAGCTTGCCGATTACCTAGCATTTCGTTTGATTAATACGGATTCTGAAGAGTTGATGGCGTGGCGAGACAAAATACTCGTGAGTTCATCAAAACAAGTGTTGCTTGAACGACGTGCTCGTTTAGCGATTCAGCATGCAGATTGGACTGGTTTACAAGACTGGATAGCACGCTTGGATGATAAACATCAAGCTTCGCTTCGCTGGCAATATTGGCTGGGCAGAGCTGAGATAGCGTTAGGTGATACTGCCAAAGGCAATAAGCGACTAGCCGATATTTTAGGTAGGCGTAATTTTTACAGTGTCGCGGCGGCTAAACAGTTAGGTAAGCCCGTTCAATATCCGACATCAGTACTCAAATACAATGCTGAGATGATGAAGCCGTTCGACACCTCTTTGGTTCGTATTGGTGAGTTGATTGACCGAGATAAAATTGCGGCAGCGAAGAGTGAATGGCGTTGGTTATTAACCAATGCGGACAAAGAGCATAAGGCGATGTTTGCTGCCCATGCCGCGACACAGCGTTGGAATCACTTAACAGTAACGGCGAGTATTGCAGCGAAGATGTGGGATAACCTCATTCTGCGTTTCCCTGTTGCCCATAAATGGTGGTTTAATTTCTACGCCGAAAAGCACGATATTGATCCCATCACTTTAATGGCTTTATCGAGACAAGAGAGCGCTCTGGACTCAGAGGCACGCTCTCCTGTTGGGGCCCGTGGTATCATGCAAATCATGCCGAAAACGGCTCAATACACGGCTAACAAGCATCAAATTAAGTATCAGGGTAGCGATGATCTTTATGATGTTGGCAAGAACATTGAGATTGGTAGTCACTATTTAGATGGTTTACTTTCTCAATACGACAACAACCGTATTTTTGCTTTGGCTGCTTACAATGCCGGACCGAGCCGAGTGAGGCAGTGGCGTTCGCGCAGTGACGAAAAGCTCGATGCGTATGCCTTTATTGAAATGATCCCTTTTAAAGAGACTCGTGGTTACGTCCAAAACATCTTGATGTTTGAAGCTTATTACCGAGATATCTTAGGAGTGAAGGGGGAATTCTTGGCTCCTCATGAGGTAAAAACGAAATACTAATACTCGGTGCTTTGTCCTAAATTGAGTGGTATCGAAAGCAGTGAGTGCGAACCATTTGCACTTACTGCTTTTTTACATTGGATTACATCAAGTGTTTAGGTATAAAGTGTTGAACGCTTTTAATCATTAAGCGAATACTTAAAGTCATAATTTTAAAGTAAGTGTAGAGATATGACATCAAAACCTGAATATGATAATTGGCAACAACTAATGGACTTGGTAAAAATAGCGGCTGAAAAAGATCAGCATGAGTTGTTGTTGACCATGATGATGACCTCTGACGAACGCGATGCTTTGGTTGCTCGAGTAAACATCCTTTGTGAACTTATGAAAGGGGAGATGTCTCAGCGTCAAGTGAGTCAAATGCTTGGAGTCGGTGTGGCGACTATCACAAGAGGCTCGAATGAGTTAAAAGCCAAATCTGAACAAGAGAAAGCCGCTATTGCCGAACTATTGCTGAAGTAAATACTGAATAATGTCAGTTCGAATCTAACAACAAACGCTAACGAAATGTTAGCGTTTGTTGTTTCTATATAGCACTGTTTGACTTCTTGAGGTTGTAAAGAGGGTTGTTCGTATGACTAGTTATCGGGGAAATGTTCAGGGTTTACAAATGGGATCAATGCTAAGATCAAAGCCTGATGATATACCGAGCTGCGCGAGAGTTGGTTGTGTGTCAGCAGACCAATCGCCCCACCTTTTTGCTTGATGTTGTCTGTACCGAAGACTTCATCCATTACATCGCCTAACTCGTTTGCATGTTCTAGCTTCTCAAGTACCGCAGGTGGCAGCATCAGACTTGCCGAGCGTGACTCTCCACGCTGACCATTCGCTTCAATCACCATCCATGCAAAGGTAACACTGTCTTCTATTCCAGCTTCTAGACCAACATAAAAGTCCGCATCCGACTGCGCTTGAATAGCGTTGTGCACGCGGTTCACTGCACCTTGATAGGTTTCATCATTGCTCATAGGTTGTTCAGCAACCCCGCTGGGTACGCTAACGCCGATGAATTCGAATTCAGTATTAGGAAAAGCAGACAAGAACGCGCTTTTAACAGCGTTAACTTTAGCTGGGTTCAGTGATGCAATGACGACGGATTTCATGTGTTGGATTCTTACTATTGTTGATTAGATTGAGTTGATGCTGTCGGTACCACTCATGCAGTTCTTCTAGTGGCATGGGTTTACCAAAGTAATAGCCTTGCAGCATATCGCATTGTGCTTCTTGCAACCACTGATGCATATCTTTTGTTTCTATACCTTCGGCTGTTACCTTTTTGCCTTGAGCATGGCACAGCTCGATAATCGGTTTCACGATGTTTTGATTATCGGTCTTAATCAAGGTATCCAAAAATGCTTTATCCAACTTGATTTTCTGAGTTGGGTACTGCACCAGTTGAGTGATAGAGGTGTAACCAGAGCCAAAGTCATCAATCGCTAATCGGTAGCCCATCCTAGACAGCTCGTTGAGCAGAGGGAAGCCTTGCGAATTTGAATAAAAGGTTTCCGTGATTTCAAAATCAATCAAGCTTGGCGGAATAGTATTCATTTTAGCCTGTTCATCAATGAAGTCAGCAAGGTGTGTGGTTTCAATCCCGGCTGAAGATAAGTTAATCGACAGTTGAATTGAATGGGTAAATTGAGCCTGAAGTCGATGAAAAGAAGCAAAGGCATTCTGTATCACCCAGCAATCAACCATCTCAAATAACCCTGTTTGCTCGGCAATAGGAATGAATTCATCGGGCGGAACTAGACCAAGCTGCTTTGAATGCCAACGTAGTAAGACTTCAACGCCAATAATATGGCTTCCTGTTGAATCCATATAGGGCATATAAACGAGCTTAAATTCATCATCAAAGTTTTTGTCCCTGAGTGCGCGTTCAATATTTGCTTGGCGTTGAATCACTTTGTCTAAATCTCGTGAATAGTCAGCAAATTGGTTTTTGCCGGCACGTTTGGCTTGATACATAGCGGTATCAGCATTAGAGAGTAACTTTTCGATTGAGTAACCATCGTTAGGATACGTTGCAATGCCGATACTGACCGTAATTGGAAAGCTCCCAGACTGAGTAACAAAGCCTTTTTGCAGTGGAGTCAGTAAGTCATCAGAAAACCTATGGGCGATGTTTCCTTTGTCAGTTGGAGCGTTAATGTACACTACAAATTCATCTCCAGAGAGTCGTGCGGGCATACAATGAGCATCGAACTCTGTTTTATAATGGGTACAAATAGCGGAGATACGCTTGGCAAAACAGACCAGTATCGAGTCACCGATTTGATGTCCGTATTTGTCGTTTACAAACTTGAAGTTGTCCAAATCGAAATAGAGTACCCAAGTTTCGGTGTTGGAGCTTGGTTTCGGAAGAGATTGTTGAACAAAGGTTTGGAACTGATGTCTGTTCGCTATTTGGGTTAATTGATCATTCTCTGCTAAAAGCTTGGTTTGTTGGTAGGTATTATCTAGCTCTTGGTACATGTCATAAAAACGCTGTGATAGGCGGCCAAGCTCATCGCGAGTGCCCAAGCGTTCAATGTTCTTGCGCTGCTTTTTTTCTACTTGTTGTAACTGTCGATCGAGTCGTGTTATCGGAGTAATAACATTGCGAGACAAGAGTATCAGCAGTAAAACGACAGTGATAAAAGCCGATAGTGCAAATGACAAACTTAGCTTGTTCCAAATGGAGTTAAGCTTGTTCTCTAATAGAAACTGTGCAGGATCTACTGTGGCATATAGTTCAGGTGCGAGTTTTACTGAATGGGTGACCCCATTTTCTAGAGAAACTGCAACTGGTGTAAAGAACAGGCTTGTTTGATAGTCGAATTCTATTTGTTTTCTCAACGCAGTAAATTTGTCGAGAGAGACGGATGCGACAACAAAGAACACATCGTTGAATTGATGACTTGTGGTTGGGGAGGCCATTTCATTATCTAGCATTTCATAGTGGACCAACATTCCCTCCCCTTGAGAGTTTTGTATATAGTTGGTACTCGATGTCTCTAAGGTATCTTGATAATGTTGATCAACGAACTCCAATATATTTTCATCAATCTGGGCTAAAGAGTCGTCACTATTGTCTGCGTAATAACTGAGTTTACGATCGCTATCGAGTATCGCTAATCCAGTATAACTTTCATCGCCATCTTGTAAGAAATATATGGCTTCTCTAAGGTTATTGACCAGTTTAAGATCGCGAGATAAATTTTGTTCAGTGAGAAAATAACGCTTCACCATGTCACTTTGGGTCAAGGTATAAGCGTAGCTATGCAGAAATGACCGAGATTGTCGAAAATGCCCGGCTAACTTCTCCATGTTGAGCTGTAGAACGTTGTTTTCACGTTTAATGAAGCTGTTTTTCTGAGTTGAATAAATAATATAGCTAGAAGCAGCGGCACTGATCAGGATCACTGGGGCTATCAGTAGTAATATTTTAGTACTTAGCTTCATAGTTAATGACAACACTATTTATAATTCAGCGCTTGAGTTTATGTTACTTAATGTTCACTCGCTATTAATTAAACGTAGTTCGATGCATTCCTGTGAAGGGAATTAGATTTTTGTTCTATTGTTAGCGATGTCATGAATGAAAGGCGTAATTGGATAGCAAGATTTTCGAGGTGAGGGGTACCTGCAGGCCTGAGAACAGCCTGCTAACGAATAACTAATTGAGATATAAACAAAATATCACTTCTGTCTTTCGCCCAATATGTTCAGTTATTGCGTTAGCAGCGATTTTATTTTACTTATTGACCTACAGTTGGCGAAATACTCCGTCTACTACTCGTAGATGAATGCTTACGATAACTTAACCTGAGTCGCTTTGATGTTTTCACTTGGGTAACAACCCAATACTTTCAAGTGACGAGTAATGGCTGTCAGTTCGGTTATTGCTTGTTGCATCTTATCTGAATCCAGGTGTGCTTCTAAATCCACATAGAACATCTCTTCCCACGGGTTACCCATGATAGGACGAGACTCCAGTTTCGTCATATTGATACCTAAGCGCTGTAAAATCAGTAGTGTTTCGACTAAAGAACCTGCCTCTTGAGAGGTCGACATGATCAGTGTCGTTTTTGCAGGGATTTGAGTCGACACTTCAACAGGTTTACGAGCTACTACGATGAAACGAGTATGGTTTTCAGTTTGGTTTGCAATATTGCCTTGGATTGCTTGTAGGCCGTAAAGCTTTCCGCTAGATGCATTACCAATAGCGGCAACATCATCGCCATCTAGCTCTTTTACTTTTTTCATTGCATCAGCGGTGCTTGCGCATGACTCGAGGTTCACCCCTTTAAGACGACTTAAAAATTCGCTGCATTGCTGATGGGGCTGTGGGTGCGAATAGAGTGTTTTGATGTCTTCTAAACGAATATCACTTTTCGCCACTAGGCAGTGTTCGATTGGTTGGGAAAGCTCACCAACGATGTAAAGCGTCGTGTGTTGCAGTAGATCATAGACTTCGTTAATTGAACCAGAGCTGGTGTTCTCGATAGGCAGCACACCGTAGTCGGCGTGACCTGATTCTACAGTTGATGCTACCTCTTTGAAATGATTGCAGTTTAGCTCAATTAACTCCATATTCTTTCGGCTAAAATATTCACGGCTTGCCAGGTGAGAATATGATCCTTTAGAGCCTAAGAACGCAACACGAGCGAGTGGCTTACGGCTTTGTGGGTTCGCAAGATTTTGCAAGTATGACTGTTGCAGCAACACGGAATCTTCGATGATAGTGTGGAATAGCTTAGTGATGTACTGCGCGTCTAATTCATATTTATTTTTACCGTTGTTGATCAGCTTTACTAATAGTTGTTGCTCTCGTACTGCGTCTCGAACAGGCTTTGATGTTTCTACTTTGCTTTTCGCTACTTCGATACTTAGCTTGCGTCGTTCTGAAAGTAATTTCAGTAGTTCGTCGTCTAAATCATTTAGGCGAAGGCGGATATCATCCAGTGAAATTGAGCAGTCAGTCATAAATGTGTCCTTATAAAAAAGCCTCCCTAATGTGGGAGGCTTCTTGTTCGTTTTTGACTTGTTTTTCTAAAACGACCTAGCCTCCGATTTACGGAAGAAAAAAGAAGTCAAAAATAAACAAAGATTGAGTGTGCATAAAAAGTGATTGTTTTATGAATGTTTAAACACAATAAGCAAGCGAGCAACGAGCGTCAAGCAAAAAAATAGCGCCCTGAGGCGCTATTTTTTAATCTGTTATCTTTCCTTATTCTACTTCAGCTTCTAGCTCTTCGATTTCAGGCTTTTCAGCGCGGCGCGCTTCAGGTTTATGGCGCAGCTTATTGAGTTGACGCTCTAATTTTTGTTCTACTTCGTTGATAGCTACGTAGAGGTCGTCATGAATTGATGAAGCAACAAGTTGGCCTTTTGGCACCGTTAGAACGGCTTCAAATTTTTTCTTCTTGTTTGGTTCTTCACTAAAGCTCGCTTGGCAGCCAATGATGTCTACTTGCCATTTATCCAGCTTCTTAAATTTGCTTTCTATGTGATCACGGATTGCAGAGGTAATGTCGATATTTTTACCAGTGATATTTATTTTCATAGAAGTTTTCCTCTGTTGTATCCCTCATGGGTTAACTTCAGATTACGTCTTTTAGGAATAAAGAATGTGATGTAGATCTTGTTTTTGTTGGGTGAAATGAGCATTAAAATCAAATGTGATCTCACGCAAGTCTTGGTGTCTTTTTGTTGGAAAATACTTGTTATCCCTATGAAAAACGATAACTTGGAAACGAGGCTTCGCTAAAAATTCATACGGTTTTTAGGGGAGTTTTATCGCTTTTTGAAAGTGTTTGGTGAAAGCTTTCTCAACCGATCTTTATGACTTAAATCACAACAAAGAAGCCCCTGAATTTAGTAAGCAAAAGCCGCACAAGAAACTTGTGCGGCTTTTGTGTTTTCTAAGCCTCGTCTGTCGGTACTGTGATTAGTAAGCTCTGTGACAGGACGCTGGCTAATCGTCTCAGGATGACAAATAGGTGCGCTTTTTAAATTTATATAATTAATTGATTAAGGTAGTGGGTTTAGCTCAATTAATTTCTCTGTTCTTGCTACCGCATCTTCTAGACCAATTTTTTTATAGGCTTTTAGCTGTATTTCTAAAGACTTACGGGCTGCAATGGTATCTGGGTAAGTCTTTTGTAGCTCTTGTGTGCGGTTTACTGCTGCAATCCACGCTTCACGCCTTAGGTAGAAATCAGCCGTTGCTAGGTCATATTCCGCTAGGCGGTTTTTAAGTGCAAACATGCGTTTTTGTGAATCTTCAGCATAAGGGCTGCTAGGGAAGCGTTCGAGCAATCGCTTGAAATCAGCAAAGGCAAGCTTCACTGGTTCTGGATCTCGGTCACTTCGATCGATATTAAAAATATCGTGCATGAAATTTCGATCTTGCGCCATGTGCGTTAAGCCGCGCATGTAAAGAACCCAATCTTGTTTTTCATGAGTTGGGTTTAAGCGTAGGAATCGTGAGATGGTGGCAAGTCCGAGTGCCAAGTCATCATTTTTGTAGTACGCGTAAATCAGATCGAGCTGTACTTGCTCGGAATAGGCGCCGAAGGGATAGCGAGAGTCTAAGGCTTCTAGCTTTTCGATTGCAGAAAGCCAGCTACCGCTCTGCAGTGACTCTTGAGCGTCAGAGTAGAGAACCGATGGTGGTACATCTGGCACTATCTCTTCACTACTTGAACAACCAACCAAGAGTGATACGGCTAATAGACCCGATAAAGTAAGGTGTTTCATGTCAGGCGTCGATTCCTTGAATTAAATATTTCGTAAGCTTCCGTTACTTTCTAACCAGTAACAGATACAATGATGCAATTATTCTATTTTATCCATACTAATGGGTATTAGTCTCACGGTTTTTAAAAAAGTTCGATATGGCTCAGCAGATCACATTAACAGACACAGTAAAAAGCAGCCAGTTAGGTCAACGTTTAGACCAAGCTGTCGCTGAACTATTTACCGATTTTTCTCGCTCTCGTATTAAAGAGTGGCTTCTTGATGGCAAAATCCAAGTGGATGGTGAAGTTATCACTAAGCCACGTGTTAAGGTTTTAGGTGGTGAGGAGATCATCTTGCAAGCTGAACTTGCAGATGAAGAGCGCTGGGAAGCACAAGATATTCCTTTAGACATTGTCTATGAAGATGATGACTTATTGGTGATCAATAAACCTCGCGATCTGGTTGTACACCCGGGAGCAGGCACGCCGGATGGAACCATACTAAACGCATTGCTTTTCCATTATCCTCAGATCGCAGAAGTACCTCGTGCGGGTATTGTGCACCGTCTTGATAAAGACACCACTGGCCTTATGGTTGTGGCTAAAACGGTTCCAGCTCAAACTCGTCTAGTGCGTGCTCTTGCTAAGCGTCGTATCACTCGTGAATATGAAGCCATTGCAATTGGTAAAATGACCGCTGGTGGTGTGGTAGAGAAGGGCATTAGTCGTCATGCAACTAAGCGTACATTAATGGACGTGAACGAATTAGGAAAACCAGCGGTAACTCACTATCGTGTTGCAGAACACTTCCGTGAGCATACTCGTATTCGCTTACGTCTAGAAACGGGTCGTACTCACCAAATCCGTGTTCATATGTCATACCTTCAGCACCCGCTGCTAGGTGATGTTGCATACGGTGGTCGTGCTCGTATTCCAAAAGGTGCATCTGAAGAACTAACGACAATGATTCGTTCTTTTGACCGCCAAGCACTACACGCCGTTATGCTTAAATTTGTTCACCCTATTACAGGTGAAGAAGTTGAATTTCACGCTCCTGTGCCAAATGACATGGTCGTGATGGCTGAAGCGTTACGTATTGATGCTCGCGAAAACTTAGAAGACGACATTTAATCATGTCGATGATCATCCCTAACTGGAATGCCCCCCAAAACGTCAAAGCGTTTGCTTCGACGCGTGTTGGTGGTTTTTCTAGCGATGCGTATCAAGGTTTAAACTTAGGTACACATGTTGGGGATGATGCTTCATTTGTTGAAAACAATAGAGTATGGCTCAAGCAACAAGCTAACATGCCTGCTTCACCGATATGGTTAAATCAAACTCACTCAACAGATGTCGTTACGGTTTTAGAACCGACGACAGATATTATCGATGCTGATGGTGCATTTACCACTGCAAAAGGTGTTGTATGCTCTGCGATGACGGCCGATTGTTTACCGGTTATCCTCACTGATACTAACGGTACGCAAGTTGCTGCGGTTCATGCAGGTTGGCGTGGTCTTGCTGGTGGTATTCTTGAAAATGCAGTCGCAAAGTTCTCAAGTATTGATAAGGCTAACCAAGTTATCGCTTGGCTTGGTCCTGCTATTGGTGAGGATGTGTTTGAGGTAGGTAACGATGTATTGGACGCTTTTGTTCGTTTTGACCCTCAAGCGAAATTAGCATTTAAAGCCAAATCTGAACCTGGCAAGTGGTTAGCAAACATGTCTCAACTCGCGACTCAACGATTGCATAAAGCTGGCGTGACCTCAGTGACAGATTCGAATCTGTGTACATACGCTGATTCAGATGCTTTCTATTCTTATCGTCGAGATGGTATTACTGGGCGTCAGGCTACTTTTATTTGGTTAGAGTAACCTCTAGCGACCGCAAATGGCCATCCAGCTCATTTATATTTTCATATAAACTCTATTCTTCATTCTTATCCCTTGAAAACCCTCGCTCTCGTATCCATCTTTTAGTCATAAGATCAATATCTCTAAGAGTAAGAAGGTTGATATGCGTCTCGATCGATTCACTAGTAAATTTCAAATTGCGATATCTGATGCTCAGTCACTCGCATTAGGTCGTGATCATCAATATATAGAACCCGTACACCTAATGGTGTCATTGCTAAATCAAGATAGTAGTGCGATTCGTCCACTGTTAACTATGTTGAATGTTGATGTTGTTCAGTTACGTTCGAAATTGAGCGAAATGTTAGATCGAGTGCCGAAAGTAAGTGGTATCGGTGGCGATGTTCAGCTCTCCAATTCAATGGGAACGCTATTCAACCTATGTGACAAGGTCGCGCAAAAGCGTCAAGACAGCTACATCTCTTCGGAAGTTTTCTTGCTTGCAGCCATTGAAGACAAAGGCCCTTTAGGTAACTTACTTAAAGAGCTAGGTCTTACTGAACAAAAGTTATCTCAAGCTATCGAGCAAGTTCGAGGTGGTCAAAAAGTTGATGACCCAAATGCGGAAGATAGACGCCAAGCACTAGAGAAGTTCACCATTGATCTGACTGAAAGAGCAGAGCAAGGCAAACTAGATCCTGTGATCGGTCGAGACGATGAAATTCGACGTACTATTCAAGTTTTACAACGTCGTACTAAAAATAATCCAGTTATTATCGGTGAACCTGGTGTGGGCAAAACCGCAATCGTAGAAGGTTTGGCGCAGCGTATTATCAATAATGAGGTGCCTGAAGGGTTAAGAGGTCGACGAGTACTTTCATTAGATATGGGATCTTTGATTGCCGGAGCCAAATATCGTGGTGAGTTCGAAGAGCGCTTGAAATCGGTTCTTAATGAGTTATCCAAAGAAGAGGGCAATATCATCCTCTTCATTGATGAAATTCATACTATGGTGGGCGCGGGTAAAGGCGAAGGCTCTATGGATGCCGGTAATATGCTAAAACCAGCATTAGCTCGTGGTGAACTTCATTGTGTCGGCGCAACAACACTTGATGAATATCGCAAGTATATAGAGAAAGACCCTGCATTAGAGCGTCGATTCCAAAAAATACTGGTCGATGAGCCAACGGTCGAGGATACCGTAGCTATCCTAAGAGGTTTAAAAGAGCGTTATGAGCTTCACCACCACGTAGAGATTACTGATCCTGCTATTGTTGCTGCGGCGACTCTATCTCATCGGTACGTATCGGATCGTCAGTTACCAGATAAGGCCATTGATTTAATTGATGAAGCGGCTTCAAGTATTCGCATGCAGATCGATTCAAAACCTGAGTCATTGGATAAATTAGAGCGGAAAATCATTCAACTGAAGATCGAACAACAAGCTTTAACCAACGAAAACGATGAAGCTAGTGAAAAGCGGCTCCGTACATTGCAAACTGAGTTGACCGATAAAGAGCGAGACTTCGCAGAGCTTGAAGAAGTATGGAATGCGGATAAAGCGGCCTTATCGGGTACGCAACATATTAAGTCAGAGCTAGAACAAGCTCGTATGGATATGGACTTTGCAAGACGTGCTGGTGACCTTAATCGTATGTCAGAGCTTCAATATGGCCGTATTCCTGAATTAGAGAAACAACTGGATCTAGCGACTCAAGCTGAAATGCAAGAAATGACATTGCTTCGTAATAAAGTCACTGATGCTGAAATCGCCGTAGTGCTGTCGAAACAAACGGGTATCCCGGTGTCCAAAATGCTAGAGGCTGAGAAAGACAAGCTTCTTAAAATGGAAAGTGCTTTGCATAAGCGAGTTATAGGCCAAGCCGAAGCCGTCGAAGTGGTGTCGAACGCCATTCGCCGTAGCCGTGCGGGTTTGTCTGATCCGAACAAGCCCATTGGTTCTTTCTTATTTCTTGGTCCTACAGGGGTGGGTAAAACAGAACTGTGTAAAACATTAGCGAACTTCATGTTTGATAGTGAAGATGCCATGGTACGTATCGATATGTCTGAGTTCATGGAGAAGCACTCGGTTGCTCGTTTAGTCGGTGCACCTCCGGGTTATGTTGGGTATGAAGAGGGTGGGTATCTAACAGAAGCGGTACGTCGTAAGCCGTATTCGGTAATTTTGCTGGATGAAGTTGAGAAAGCTCACCCAGATGTTTTCAACATTCTATTGCAGGTTCTTGATGATGGGCGCTTAACCGATGGTCAAGGTCGTACTGTAGATTTTAGGAACACGGTAGTCATCATGACATCTAATCTTGGTTCTGCTCGTATTCAGGAGAATTTCAATACGCTGGATTACCAAGGAATAAAAAATGAAGTGATGGAAGTAGTAGGGAAACATTTCCGACCTGAGTTTTTGAACCGCGTTGATGAAAGTGTTGTATTCCATCCATTAGATCAAGAACACATTCAATCAATTGCTTCTATTCAGCTTGAACATTTAAGTAAGCGTATGGAAGGCAGTGGATATGAACTTGAAGTTTCAGACAAAGCGTTGAAGTTTATTGCTCAAACTGGCTTCGATCCTGTTTATGGTGCAAGGCCTTTGAAGCGAGCAATCCAACAAAGTGTTGAGAACCCGTTAGCGAAAGCGATACTTGCTGGCAAAATAAACCCAGATAAGAAAGTACAGCTATTAGTAAACAACGATAGAATTATCGTGCACCAATAATTTAACTACTAACAATAGGTACGATTGCCGAAACTATGGCCTAATCGTACCTATTTTAGGTGATTTGCTTGAATAATGTTCGAATGGTCACCTATAGCGGATTTTTTTCGTTTTTGGCCTTGTGCAAAGGATTATTCTCTTTATAATGCGCCTCCGTTGCCAAGGGAAACCAAGTGGTTTCAATTGACTAACAAGATGGTAATAAGCATTTAAAATGCTTTAAAAAACTAGTGAAAAAGTGTTTGACACTGAAATCCAATTCGCTAGAATGACCGTCCACTTATGAGAGGCTCCTTACTAAAAGGAATCTTAAATAAGTAAA
>NZ_JAPPTM010000020.1:0-63799 GCF_027587105.1 Vibrio sp. RW | reverse complement strand
CGTCTTAGCAGAAATAGATATACTCAATATTGCAGGTGACCATAAAATTAATGGTATAGAATCTGGAGAAAATATTAGTGTTGTTGGCTTTGTAAACAAAGATGCGAGACCGGGCGATAACATTGACTTTTACTTGCAAGGGGAGTTTATTGGCTCTGTTGAAGTTTCGAATGAACCTTACTTGAACTCGAATGGTGAGCAGATTGGCTATAAATACGAATTTATGACGCTTGGTTCCAATTTAATTCCTGATGGCGAAGTTGAAGGAGGAGCAATTTTAACGGCTAAGTTGACGGTAACTGATGATGCAGGAAATATTGTTGTCGCTAGTACGACTGAACCTTATTTCTTTGACGTTGACTCGCCTAGTGTTCCATCAATCACAAACATCACTGATGACTCAACTGATTCAGATTACTCTACGGTGACCTTACACGGGACAGGTAGCGAACCAGGTAACACAATAGAAGTCTTCGCTAAAGATGCATCTGGACTTTACGTATCAGTCGGCACAGCATTAGTTGTCGCTGGTAATCCATCCCCTACTTGGACACTAGATATTTCGTCTGAAAGTGCAATTCCACTAAACGACAATGAATATCTGTACGCGAAGGAAACGGATTCATATGGCAATACAAGTGAACCATCCGATGCAGTCCATTATTACCACGGTGACTTTGATCCTGCGCTTAATGAAGGCAGTGACGACTTTGTCCTGCTTGGTGAGGGTGATGATGTTCTCAAAGTTGATGTTGATGATGCTAATGATCTAATGGTTGCCGATGGCGGCGCGGGTAATGACAAAGCTGTCTTTGATTTTAATATTGACCAGGCGAATATCGTACTCAATTCTGATGGCTCTGTGACTATTTCTGAGAATACCGATAGCGGAGATGTGAATACCTTTATCGAGTTTGAGGAGTTCGAATTTAAAGGCGGCGATAAGACGACCTTTGATGAGCTGTTCTCGCCAACGATTGAGATCGAACGCGATGAAGATGAAGTAATCAATAGCGATCGCAGTACCATTAATTATACGGTTGGTTTGCCGGCCGGTGCTGTTGCTGGGGCGACGTTGATAATCATGGCGGAAGGACAAGCAATTGCACAAAGCCCAATCACGCTAACCGATGACCACATCAGTACTGGTACTTTAAACTTCGACATCGATGCTACCTTAGTTGACTCAGAGCTTAACGTGTCAGCGAGTTTGAACTACGGTAACAGTCAAGAGTTCAGCGATAACGATGCCTTGGCGATGAATGATGCTCCTGACGCAGACGACTTCACTGTTGAACTTGGGAGTCATTCAAGCGCTAGCTTTGGCTTCGATGAGCATGTTATTGACCAAGAAGATGAAGATGCGTTGACTGTGTCAATGGATCAAGATCCAGAGTTAGGCACTCTGTACATTGTTGACGGAGATGTTCGAACTGAAGTCACAACTGGGATGCAAATTAGTGAAAGTGACGTCGTAGAATATCAACTTCGTGATGATATCAACGAGTTTATGAGTTTTGATGCGTCTGTTGATTTTAACGCTGATAACAATACCGTATCGGAGTTTGAAGCTAGTAACGGTATTGTTATTTCTGGCGGCCGATTTGAAGGTGTTCGCCCAGATGGCAGTGGTAACGAAACGAGTAGCAAGCTATACAATGGTCAAGAAGGCAGCGTTAAGGCTGGTGCCGAAGGACTGGGAGTTGGCGACCAAGAAATCGATGTGAGTCAGAAAGATTTTATTGCCGTAGACTTTACTCACGTTGGCGGGGGCAACACAGATATTACGATTACACAAGCTAATGTGAAGATCGGTAGTATATGGGGTAACTATGAAGACGGTGATAGCGCAGACGCTCAGATCCACATATTACTGTTTAAAGATGGTCAAGTTCTTACAGATGCAAACGGAGACCCTGTTGAGTTTGTTTTCGATGATAGTGTTGACCCGTCTGTCTATGATGGCTCAGGCGAGTTTGTTGCCAATATCCATTATGAGGGCGGTTTTGATGAAATCCGCGTGTTTACGACGAAAGGTGGTACAGAAGATACCAGTCATAACTCAAACATCACCTTACAAGGCGTCGATATAATTGATGCAGCTGTATCGGAAGAGATCGCTTACACTGCTACGGATAGCGATAAAGGCGAAGATAGCGGTGTGATCACCGTGAACAGTTCAACAACAGATAGCTCAATTACTAAACCAACGATTGATCTTGTTGCATCAAGTGATATGGGGGACAGTGATACAGACAACATCACTAAAGACACAACGCCAACCTTTGCTCTGGGTAATGTTGACAGCGACGTCGTAGCCCAAGGTATTGAGGTACTTAAAGATGGCGTCGTCGTTCAAGGAGATTTAGATCAGATTGATGGGGTCTGGTACTTTACTCCAGAAAATGAAGTCAACGCTGGTAATCAGAAGTGGAGTGTCCAGGTTACTGATGATGTTGGTAATACAGCGACCTCCACTGAGCTAGAAGTGACCGTTGACACTCGTGCTGGGGCCACTATATCGATTGACACGATTGCTGAAGACGACATTCTTGATGCGCAAGAGGCATCCGAAGACGTTACTATTACAGGCCGTGTCGGTGGCGATGCTGAGCTAGGTGACAAGGTGACATTGACTCTGGATGCTGGCGACGGTAGCCCTGTTAGTACGTATACCGGTGATGTTTTATCAGATGGTACATACCGTATTAGTGTTCCGGGTAGCGAGTTATCATCAGACGCCGACGCAACCTTGGTAGCAAGTGTCTCTGGTGAGGATGAGGCTGGAAACGCATTTACCGCAACGACAGAGGTTAGCGGAGACAATAAAGATGGCGGCTATCATGTAGATACGGCGCCAGTCGTTAATCCAACTGAAGTCAGCACCGATGAAGAGCAATCGATGTTTATTTCCTGGGACTCTTTAGGTGTGGCTGACAGTGATTCCAGTGAATCGTCATTGTCCGTCAGCATTACTACGCTGCCTGATGGTGGTCAGTTACAGTACTTTGATGAGATTGATGGCTGGCAAGCGGTAGCAGCAGATCAAGAGTTGGATAAGTCAGTATTTGACAACAACCAGGTACGATTTGTACCAGACAATAACCTGTCTGGTAGCAGCCAAATTGGTTTTGAGGTGTCTGACGGTGTCAACATGAGTGAATCAGCCACGTTGACTATCAATGTGACACCTGTCGCTGATGCACCAAACCTAAGCCTAAAAACGCAAGATCCTGACTTGCCGTCGCAGGAGTTTAATGTCTCGACTTGGGACAATGTGGTCATCGATGATTCGACGTATGGTAGCGGCAGTGGGGTGCCAGGTAGTGATTTGGTTGCGGAGCTATCTCAACTGGATACAGCGGATGCGGCGCAGTCTACGACGGCGAATGCTGAGGATAGTGCGAGCAATGCTACTGATCCGGATCAAGCGGTAATAGTAACTGGACTCGTTTACTTGGAAGCTAACGTTTCTTACGATTTTGTTGGGCGCGGGGATGATAGCATTGCGATTACTTTGGGTGGACAGCTGGTCGATGAGGGCCGTTGGGGCGACTCGAGCGGTGATATTCAGGGTGCGGCGTTTACGCCAACCGAGCCAGGCTACTATCCAATCGCGATTTATCACCATAATCAAAGTGGACAGGGCAACTTTAACGTTGATGTATCTATTAATGGCGCTGATCCTGTTGACTTGGCGAATAGCCAGCTTTCGATCGTGACTGAGGTCGATTCAGCGCAAGGTACCGACGTTCGGCTTTCACCGCTGAAAACCGATGCTAATGGGGTGGAGTTCTATGAAACTTACTCAGTCAACGAAGGTCGCCAAGATACCGCGATTCCGCTGTCTCCAATAGAAGCGAAATTGACCGATACAGATGGTTCCGAAACATTATCTGTGATGATTTCTGGTTTGCCTATTGGAGCTACGCTAAGTGATGGAACGCACTCGATTACTATTACGGGTGAAACTGGGCTTGATGGTCAGCCTCTACAGCCAATTACCGTGACTGATTGGGCTCTCGATAATTTGACGGTCACGCCGCCTCCTAGTAGCCATGAAGACTTTACCTTAACAGTCACAGCGGTGAGTTCAGAGAAAGGCAACGACAGTCAAGCACAATCATCACTCGATATCGAGGTAGTGGTGCATGAAAGTGAGCCTACGCTAACAGAAAGCGACACCAACTCTGCCAATGAAGATCAGAGGATTACGGGTAATGTATTAGCGAACGACAGCGATGCTGACGATGTGCTGCAAGTGCTAGGCGTTAAGATCGATAGCACTGACTATCAGGTGGATCAGTCGATAACCCTTGATGAAGGTACGTTTACTATCGATGCTAATGGTAATTATAGCTTTGAACCGAAAGACGATTGGTCAGGTAGTGTTCCAACAGTCGAGTACGCCACTAATACAGGGGCCACTGAGTCGCTTAACCTAGAAGTTATGCCAGTAACAGATGCGCCGAATCTCACTGTGAGTCTTGGTGATTCGACTTACAGTAATACGACAATAAACTCTAGCCTTTATCAAAAGCTAATTTTTGCTGATTCATCGGCAAGCCTATCTGATTCAGAGCACGCCGAGTTAGGTCATAGCGATATCGGTAAACAAACCAGTGATATTAAAGTTGGAAAAGACCAAGTCGATCAATTGACTGGTGATATCGGTAGTTGGGTTAAAGAGGGCAATGACTGGGTGATGCAGACCAATGGAGATGACGTCTTTGTTGGTGGTCAGGGCAATGACAATATTGTAGGTGGTGATGGCTCGTCACTTGATTTAGGTCTGGATACAGTGGTTTACACTGGTAATCTTTCCGACTATACGTTTGATTTTTATAATAATCATGGGAATACTGACAAACCATATTGGCATGTTGTAGATAAACGCGGTATTGATACTCAAGACGACAATACTCCAGTATCAGAAGGCGAGCACCTTTATGAAATAGAGCGCCTAATCTTTGCTGATGCCATCGTCGAGCTTAATGCAGATGGTACGCACACTGTACTTCAAGAGGTTGTAACAGAGCTGAATATCTCAGCTTCGGTATCGGACCGTGATGGTAGTGAGTATCTTGATGAAGTGCGCATTAGTGGCTTGCCGAATGATGCCGAAATCGTCGACAAGGATACTGATGAGGTTATTGGCAGTAGAGACGGCGATGACTGGGTGATTGATGTGACCGGTCAGGCAACCCAGGCTGTGAACTACGACAACTTAGCCGTTAAGCACCAGTCAACAGATACCCTGGATGTTAACGTTACTGCGGTTGCCAAAGAGAGTGGTTTGGGCAGTGACCAAGACGGCAATAAGACCACGGTGAATAGTGCCGCCAGTGCGGATGCGGTAGCCGATCAAGGCGGTGATGTGCCAATAACACTTATCTCTCTAGTCATTGACTCTTCTGGATCTATGGATGATGTCCCAAGCGGGCTCTCCGACATGAGAATTGAATACGTGTTGGAGGCATCCATTTCTTTATTAGATAATGTTAAAAGCCAACATGGTAGTGGTGATGTCTTAGTACAGCTCGTTGATTTTGATACGAGCGCATCTTTAGTCGAGAGTGGTAGAGGAGCGAATACCAGTGTTTGGATGACGGTATCCGAGGCGATTTCCATATTGCAAAAAGCGTCAGATACTGTAGATAAGTGGAACTATGATGGTGAGTTCGATCCAGATGGGTGGACTAACTATGATTCTGGCTTGGATGCAGTGATGGAGGGCTATAATGAAAGCCAAGTGACTAATATCAAAGGTGAAACCAATGATGTTATTTACTTCTTGAGTGATGGTGAAAGTAATAGGGGTAATATTGGTTCAGACTGGGCTCAGTTTATGGCGGATAAACAGGTAACTGCAGTTGGAGTGGGCGATCCTAATCGGGTACCGGCTGACGGTCTTATTAAGGTAGCGGGTAGTGCAGAAAATGTTGTTTATATTCCTGACTCAAAAATCACTACAGATCTACCTAAATTGCGGCCAACTATTGGTGTTTCTGGCTCGTTGCTGATGGCGATAGCGGGGGCTGAGGCGGCTGCCATCGTGATTGATGAGTCGAATGCACAAGTGGCTCAGTTTATTAACCAAGATGGCGATGTATCTGTTGCACCTTCTGGATTAAGCTTCACCAAAGATACTGTCGGCAATGAGCTGGTTGTTGATACCGATTATGGTGTATTCCGTATTGGTTCAGATGGTTCTTACTATTTCCAACCAAGTGACACTGCTCCGACAATTGACGAAGGTAAGGCTGTTGGTTTCGAGATCGTGCTTTTGGTCGAAGATAGCAATGGTCAAACGACTGAACAGTTGGTTACACTGAATGTCAGCCACAATGGTCAGGTCAACCGTGTTGAGTCCTCGTCTTTCACTGCTTCCACTGGCGATGACCAAGTAAGAGGAACTGATGGTGATGACGTCATCCTCGGTCATGCAGGTAATGATGTCCTCGATGGTGGCTTAGGTGATGACTTCCTTATGGGCGGCACTGGTGATGACATCCTAATTGGTGGTTTGGGTAATGATATTCTGACCGGCGGTGCGGATGCGGACTTGTTCAAGTGGGTCGATATGGATAGCTCAACCGATACCGTTACCGACTTTGATTATGATGAAGGTGACCGTATTGATTTAGCTGACTTATTTGCTGACCTCAAGGATGATCAGCAAGAGCTTGCCGACTTGCTTACTTCATTGCAAGATAGTGACCCGCACTCTGGCGAAGGTGGTGGTTACACTGTCACTATTAGTGAGCATAATGACGTAGCAGAGCTGACGATTACGAAAGGTAATCAGACTATGCAAATTGACTTTAATGGAGCGGATACCACGGACATTACCAGCAGTTTGCTGGATAGTTTGAAAACACTAACTAATGATTGACCAGTCAGAGTTTCAGGCGCTTAATCAACGCCTGAACTCGCTTGATTACCCTTGGGCTGTGTTTATCCCACGCTAATATAGCTAGAAGTTCAGTGGTTTAGGCTGGATAAGCCGAAAAGAATAAGACCACCATTTTCAATGGTGGTCTTTTTTATGATAAATGTTTGGCTCGAAAGCTTGAGAGCGAGTCAAGGAACTCGATTACAAGACCTTACAAGCAAAGCCTTTCAGGTAGAAACCTTCTGGGTAGGCTGTGTCTGTTAGGTGGTCGGCTGCTTGTTCGAAGCGCTCGACGAACTTAACAGTTCGGCCTGCGTCTAGTGCTGCATCGGCGATGATCTTTTGGAATAAGTCAGCACCCATTAAACCTGAACAAGAGTAGGTGAGTAGAGTGCCACCTGGTTTCAGGATTTGCATCGCAAGCATGTTAACGTCTTTATAGCCGTTAGCACCTGATGTTAGGTTATTTTTGCTTGAAACAAACTTTGGTGGATCCATGATAACGACGTCAAATTTGGTGCCTTGGTCACGGTATTCACGAAGCAGTTTGAAAACGTCTGCGTTTAGGAATACTGCTCGCTTTTTCGAGATGTCGAACTCATTTAGTTCAGCGTTGAACTTAGCTGTATCAAGAGCTAGCTGCGAGACGTCAGCATTGATTACACGCTTAGCATCACCTTTAAGGGCATACAGACCAAAACCACCGGTGTATGAGAAACAGTTAAGGACATCTTTGCCTTTAACGTATTTCATAGATTCTTTGCGGCTATCACGTTGGTCCATATAGAAGCCCGTTTTATGGCCTTCGATAATGTTTACGCTGATTTTGACGCCGTTTTCTTCAATTATCACTGATTTAGGTGGCTCTTCACCGTGAAGTACGCCAACAACTTGTTCTAAGCCTTCTTTTTTACGGACTGCTACGTCAGAGCGTTCGTAAATGTTGCAGTCGGGGAAGCATTCAACTAAAGCTTCAACAAGAATACTCTTATTAAACTCAGCACCGGCGCTAAGTAGTTGGCAAACTAAGAAGTCTTGATACTTATCGATAGTGATACCGGGTAAACCATCAGACTCTGCTGCTGTTAAGCGGTAGCCCGTTAGACCATCACGTTCAATGATATCTTCACGTAAAGACTGTGCGTCTTGAATTCGTTTTACGAAGAACGCCTTGTTGATTTCTTCTTTTTCAAATGTCCAAACACGAGCTCGAATTTGAGATTCCGGTGAGTAAGCTGCTTTTGCAAGCCACTGACCATTTTGAGCATATACGTCTACAGTTTCACCTTGTTGTGGCTCGCCTTCGACCTTATCGATACCACGTGAAAATACCCAAGGGTGTTTGCGGCGTAGTGATTTATCTCGGCCTTTAGCTAGATGAATTGAAGGAGTCATAATTTACTCTGTTTGTTGAATTTGAAGGAGGGGTATTGTCGGGGAAGTCCAGTTGAAAAGCAAATAAGAAAGGGCTGCAGAAGCAGCCCTAGCAACACTTTTTAATGAATAAAACTTATATCAATGCTACGCCTTAAGACCTGTCAGTAAGCCTTCCATTGTATCGCTCTGCTTGCGCAGTTGATCAACATTGGAGTTACTCTTGCTTATCATATCGCAGATGCTATCTGATTGATGACGAATCTCTTCGACACTTTGAGCTATGTTATCTGCAACAGCACCTTGCTCTTCTGCGGCAGTAGCTATTTGCGTGCTACTGTCTGAAATTGATTGATTCTTTTCCGCTAAAGAGTCGATCTCAACATTCACTTCTGACATTAATGTTTGACCTTCATTAGCGTTGTTAACCGTTACTTCCATCAATTTTGTGAGTGATTGGCTGTTACGTTGTAATGATTCAATCATGCTTTGGATTTCAACCGTCGCTTGCTGTGTTCTTCCTGCAAGAGCACGAACTTCATCGGCAACTACAGCAAAACCACGCCCCTGCTCACCAGCACGAGCAGCTTCAATAGCGGCATTCAACGCGAGTAGGTTAGTTTGTTCTGAAATACCATTGATGGTTGTTACTACTTCATCGATCTGTGCTGCGTTAGCGTCAAGTTCTTCTACCGCTTGTGAGGCGGATTGAATCTCTTGAGATAGACTAGAGATAGATTGCAAAGTATTAGAAACCTTCACTTGACCGTTCTGGGCAACGCCACGAGCATCCATCGTTTGAGAGCTTGAGTCGTGCGCAAGAGTCGCGACTTCACGAATCGTCGCCGCCATTTGTTCGGTTGCACTTGCTAGGCTATTCAGGTGCTCTTGTTGATTGCCTGAAATGTCTGAGCTTTGCTGTGTTGACTGATTTAAATCCGAGCTGATCTGCTGCATGAGTGCCACAGATTCTTGGATTGACTGAACCATGTTTTGTTCACGCTCAGCTACCTTGTCGATAGTAATGGCAATTTCACTGAATTCATCACGGACCAAGAAGTAGTTCATACGGTAAGTTAAGTCTCCGTTCGCAAGTGTGTTCAGCGCTTTGTTTATCGAGAACATGGCACCGCCAATGAAGGTCATGATGTAGTAAACACCCAATGCGATCAGCGTTAGCGTCACCGCGATGATAGAGACTTGAGTGGTAGATAGCGCAGACCAAAGATTTTGATCGTGGTTTGCCACTAAATTAAACGCACCGTTCATGACTGAAACAGAACCTGCTCCGTAGCCTAAAGAGATGGTCTCTGAATTACTAACAAGTTGGGCAACTTGATCTTTCGTGAGTTGACCCGCCTCAATAAGCCCTTTCATCAAGAGCATTTCTTCTTGATAAAGGTGAGCCAGTAATGAATCCGCTGCACTATCTAAAACGAGCGTTAATATAACCAGAGCGAGAAGAGGTAATAAGAAGAGTAGATAGAACTTTTCTTGGATTTTTAGGTGAATGAGATATTTGTCAATCCAACGAAATGGGATTTCTTTCATAATCGTTATACTCGAAGTAAGTCCACCAATAAGCGGTGAATGAATAGAAGCTCGACTATATCATTCATATAATTTATGAGGCAACGTTATGGAAAGTTCACAATATATTTTTGTCGTGTCAGGCGTAGTTCAGTGTGTTGGTTTTCGATATCACACCAGCAGACAAGCGCAAGCTTTGAGTATTTCAGGTTACGCTAAGAACCTAAATGATGGCCGAGTAGAAGTATTAGCGGTTGGAGAGGCTGAACACATTGAGAAGCTATACGAATGGCTAAAAACCGGCCCTAAGAGTGCGGTAGTTGATGGTGTAGCAAAACATCAAGTCGGAGAGAAAGAACGACAAAACGTACGTGCCGGGGAGTTTAAAATACTGTAGCTCAGTCACTACAGTATTTATATTCGGGAATGTTCTAAAGCAGGTTAGTCTTTACAAGCACTTCGCTGGTTTAGGTAGACCTGCGAGCTTGGTCGCTTGTTTTGCAGGGCCTTTCTTGAATAGCTTGAATAGGTACTTGCTGTTGCCTTTTTCTGGGCCGTGCGCCTTTTCCATCGCTTTAACTAGCATGCGAACCGCTGGAGAGGTGTTGAACTCTTCGTAAAAGCTCCTTACAAAGTGTACGACTTCTAAGTGCGCATCCGTAAGTTCAATAGCTTCATCTTGAGCAAGAATTTCAATCATACCTTCTTCCCATTGCGTGTAGTCCAATAGGTAGCCTTGAGCATCGGTTTCGATTTGCTTGCCGTTATATTCAAACATGTTTAATCCAGAATCCAGTTAACTATCCAGATAGGGTAATGACCAAGTTTACTTTTCTCAACAGATTTATAGCGATCTCCAGAAATATTGCAGCTATCTAAAGAATTCTGATACTGATAGATACAAAAAAGCCCAAGAGCTAGGCTCTTGGGCTAGATACCCTTCAGTTATGGGAGTGATTAGTCGTCGCTACCCATGATGCCTAGAATGCTTAGTAGGCTGATGAAGATGTTGTAGATTGATACGTACAAGCTGATCGTTGCTGAGATGTAGTTAGTTTCACCGCCACGAATGATGTTTTGCGTTGTAAGCAAGATAACACCAGTCGAGAATAGGATGAACATACCGCTCATTGCCAATGATAGTAGAGGCATTTGTAGGAAGATGTTTGCAACCATACCTACAAGTAGTACCACGAAACCAGCTAGTAGCATGCCGTTAAGGAATGACAAGTCACGCTTAGTAGTAAGAGCGTAAGCTGAAGCACCCATAAATGCTAATGCGGTACCGCCAAGTGCAGTTAGGATGACATCACCCATGCCTGCTCCGACGTACATATTTAGGATTGGACCGATGGTGTAGCCTAAGAAACCTGTAAATAGGAATGTGAAGACTAGACCCATGCTGTTGTCACGGTTCTTCTCAGTTAAGAAAAGTAGGCCGTAGAAGCCAACTAGCATGATGATAAGACCAGGGCGAGGAAGGTTCATCGCCATCGATACGCCTGCTACAACAGCAGACCAAAGTAGTGTCATAGACAGTAGAGCGTAGGTGTTACGCAACACTTTATTGGTTTGCAGAGCACTTTCTTGAGATGCTGTGCGTGAAAACATAGGGCTGTTCATAATCTTCCTCGTAAGGTGACTTCAATAGTTATTAGTACATTTATGGGGGTGAAAGTTCGAAAAATCAAGTCTTTCATTCCTCTTGTATACGTAAAATAATAATCAAAATAGCCGGTTAAGTGTTTCTGAAGGTGTAACAAAGTATTTCTTTAGACTGCAATTAAGTATACCTAAGATACGATGTTCAACCTTTGGTCGATCTATACAGTTACTTAAAACGTTAAAAACTATCTATAACTTTGAAAAATAAAGAGGCGACCTAAGCCGCCTCTATCGTTTATGCATCATAACACATTAATGGTGTAGGATTTGGCTTAAGAAGTTCTGCGTTCTGTCTGATTGTGGGTTTTCAAAGAAATCGACAGGATTGTTTTCTTCTATGATCTCGCCTGCATCCATGAAGATAACGCGATCTGCGACTTCTTTAGCAAAGCCCATTTCGTGTGTTACACACAACATGGTCATGCCTTCTTCCGCAAGCTCTACCATAACGTCTAACACTTCACGAACCATTTCTGGATCGAGTGCCGACGTTGGTTCATCAAACAGCATGACTTGAGGGTTCATACACAAAGAACGAGCGATAGCTACACGTTGTTGCTGACCACCCGAAAGCTGGCCTGGGAATTTATCCGCTTGCTCTGGGATTTTCACACGTTCTAGGTACTTCATTGCTATCGCTTCGGCTTCGTCTTTAGGCATCTTCTTGACCCAAATAGGAGCTAAAGTACAGTTTTCTAGAACTGTCAAGTGTGGGAAGAGGTTGAAGTGCTGGAAACACATGCCGACATCTCTGCGTACGGCTTCGATGTTTTTCAAATCTTCAGTCAATTCATTCCCTGAAACAAAGATATCGCCTTTTTGGTGTTCTTCCAATCGGTTAATGCAACGGATCATCGTTGATTTACCAGATCCTGAAGGACCACAGATAACGATTTTCTCACCTTTTTTAACTTCTAGATTGATGTTCTTAAGTACGTGGAATTCACCGTACCATTTATTCATGTCTTTCAACTCGATCATAAGACCTTGAGAGTTGTTTTCTGTCTGCTGCGTCATAATACGTCCTTGATCTTGTTAATTATCGTTTGTGACCGGTGTGAAGTCTGTTTTCTAACCATATCGAATATCTCGACATGCCAAAACAAAACACCCAGAACACTAACGCGACAAATACATAACTTTCTGTTGAATACCCAAGCCATTCAGGGTCGGTATTCGCGGCTTGGCCAATTCCTAGTACGTCAAACATACCGATAATTAAGACAAGACTCGTATCTTTAAATAACCCAATGAAGGTATTAACGATTGAAGGGATTGTAATTTTTAATGCTTGAGGAAGGATAATTAATCCCGTCTTCTTCCAATAGCTAAGGCCAAGTGCGTCTGCGGCTTCATATTGCCCTTTTGGTATGGCTTGTAAACCGCCTCTAACTACTTCTGCCATATACGCTGAACTGAATAAAACGACACCGATTAAAGCTCGAATCAATTTGTCTGTTTCAGTTCCTTCAGAGAGGAAAAGCGGAAGCATTACTGAGGCCATGAATAGAACCGTAATTAGCGGTACGCCACGCCAAATTTCGATATAAACAGTACACATACTGCGGATTATTGGCATCTCGGAGCGTCGTCCTAGTGCTAAAGCCACGCCAATTGGCAATGAAACAACGATGCCGACGAGAGCAATGATTAGCGTAACTAGCAATCCTCCCCATTTATGTGTGTCTACGACTTCTAGGCCGAAAACACCACCATATAACAAACCTGCAATAAGGAATGGGTAAATGTTTACAAAGAAAAGCCAAATCCAAGTACGCTTAGGTGTTTTTTCGTAAGCGAGTAAAACGACAAATATAGCTAGTGTGATATAGAAAAGTTGAGGCCGCCAAAGTTCTGCTTCAGGGTAAAAGCCAAACATGAACTGATCCCAGCGAACACTAATGAAAACCCAACAAGCCCCTTCACTTGTGCAAGCATCACGTGTTGTTCCTATCCAATCGGCACTAATGAATGCCCAATCAGCAATTGCCCACAACAGAGTAAAAGCGAAGTAAGCAAGGACAACAGTGACTACGCTGTTAATGGGGCCATTAAATAGATTTTTTCTTAACCAACCGACAGGTCCAACGGTATTCGCTGGAGGCGGAAGATCTGGTTGAAATTGATGTGTACTCATCTTATCTCTCCACCAACGCTACTTTGCGGTTGTATATATTCATTACAGCTGACGTTAACAGACTTAAGGTCAAGTAGACGCCCATAGTCATTGCGATTACTTCAATCGCTTGCCCGGTTTGGTTCAAAGTTGTACCTGCGAAAACAGAAACAAGGTCTGGATAACCAATTGCCATGGCTAGTGACGAGTTTTTGGTCAGATTTAGATATTGACTGGTTAATGGTGGGATAATAATTCTTAACGCTTGAGGAATGATGACAAGCTTAAGAGTACGAGAGCGAGGAATACCAAGGGACATAGCTGCTTCAGTTTGACCGTGACTTACAGCATTGATACCTGATCGTACAATCTCTGCTATAAAAGAAGCTGTATAAATACTTAAGGCAAGCATTAATGCAGCAAGTTCTGGAATTATGCTAATGCCACCTTTAAAGTTAAAACCTTTAAGCTCCGGATATTCGGCCGAAATAGGCATGCCCATAATAAAATATGTCACCAGTGGCAAACCAATAATTAGAGCCATCGCAACGCGTCCCATCGGTGTTTGTTGACCGGTGAGTTTTTGTCTGTTGTTAGCCCAGATATTGATAAAAAATGTGGCAATAATACCAGCAATAAACGCGGTGATAACAATACTACTACCTTGTTCAAAGATAGGCGCAGGAAAATACAAACCACGAACGTTAAGGAAAATCGCTTCACCCAAACTCATACTTTGACGAGTCGACGGAAGAGCTTGAAGCACTGCGAAATACCAAAAAAAGATCTGTAAAAGAAGGGGAATATTTCGAAATATTTCTATGTAAACAGCGGCAAAGCGACTTACTAACCAATTCGAAGAAAGTCGCGCAATGCCCATACTAAAACCAATGACAGTGGCTAATATGATGCCAAGAATAGATACAAGTGCCGTGTTAAGTAAACCCACGAAGAAAGTTCTGCCATAAGAGAACGTTTCATCGTATTCGATAAGTGTTAGGCCAATACCAAAACCAGCTTCTTGGGATAAAAAGTCAAAACCAGTGGCGATGCCACGGGCGTCTAAGTTCGTGAGCGTGTTATTTACAATGGTATAAATTAACGCTGCAAGAGCTCCAACAGCAAGGACTTGGAACACAACAGAGCGGAAAGTCGGATTGTAAAGAAGGTTGGCACTCTTTGCTTTCGGCTTCGCTTGAGATGGCGAAGGAATTTCGTTAGGTTTCATACTGCTATAACCTCAAATCCATTTAATAAAGAGGGCGGAAACCTCCGCCCTAATTGATGTTTATAATTTTATTAACGGATTGGTGGAGCGTACATAAAGCCGCCCGCATTCCATAGTGCATTTACACCGCGAGAAATCTGAAGTGGAGAGCCCGTACCTACAGTGCGCTCAAAGCTCTCACCGTAGTTACCAACTTGCTTAATTACTTGGTAACCCCAGTCATCACGAATGCCAAGGCCTTTGCCTTTAGGACCGTCTACACCAAGAATACGCTTGATGTTTGGATCTTTTGACTTAAGCATTTCATCTGCATTTTTAGAAGAAATACCGTACTCTTCAGCATTAATCATCGTAGAAAGAGTCCACTTAGCTACGTTAAACCACTTGTCGTCATCTTGGCGAACAACAGGACCTAGTGGTTCTTTTGAGATGATTTCAGGAAGTACTTGCGCAGACTTTGGATCTGCTAAATTCAAACGAAGTGCGTAAAGGCCAGATTGGTCAGTGGTAAGCGCATCACAGCGACCAGCATCGAAACCTTTAGAAGTTTGAGCGGCGGTATCAAATACTACAGGCTTATAAGACATACCACTATTTCGGAAGTAATCAGCTAGGTTGAGTTCTGTTGTTGTACCTGACTGAACACACACCGAAGCGCCATCAAGTTCTCGAGCACTCTTAAGACCCAACTCTTTTTTCACCATAAAGCCTTGACCGTCGTAGTAGTTAACACCGACAAAATTTAGACCTAAAGCGGTATCACGATGCAGCGTCCATGTTGTGTTACGAGATAGTACGTCTATTTCACCAGACTGAAGGGCAGTGAAACGCTCTTTTGCAGTTAGGGGGACATACTTAACTTTAGTTTTATCTCCGAGTACAGCCGCTGCAAGAGCTTGACAATACTCAACATCGATTCCTTCCCATTCACCTTTTGAGTTAGGGTTAGAGAAACCTGGAAGACCCGTACTTACGCCACAAGTTAAAAAACCTTGAGATGTGACTTTGTCCAGTGTGCTTTCTGCTGCTGATGCTGATGTTGCCATAAGCGCAGTTGATGCAGCGACTACTGAAGCAAGAAGTGTTAGTTTATTTGTCATTTGTATCCTTCCTTGTTAACCAGGTGACACCTGATACTCGTGCTCGTTTGAGTTTTTCTAGCTGTATTGCTTTTTCTTCTGTGACCTTGTTGTTCAAATCAAGAAAATTGCATTATGCAAATAGAGCTATGTGTGATTTAAACAACTATTCATAAGGTTAGGAAAGGATTCGTAGTTTCACAAATGTATAATTTAAAAAGAATTTTGAAAGAAACCACAAATCCCAACACAATTAGGATGACTAAATGTTAATTAAATGTAAATAGTGCAACGGTTCACACTGTTGGTGCAACGAGATTTAGATTTTAATATTGATAATCATGTAGATAAATATTCTTAATTGAACTATTAACGATGAAATATAAACCTTTAAAAAGATTGAAATTTGGTCAATAAATATTTTTATTACACTTTGATAGTTATTAATATGCTCCAAATTTGGTAGCATGGCTGAATAGTTATTGCAGTACTCTCAAGGAAGAACATGCGTTATTTTCCAATGTTTCTGGATGTAGAAAATAAGCCAATTTTAGTGGTTGGTGGGGGTGAGGTTGCTTGCCGAAAAGTAGATAGCTTATTAAGAGCAGGGGCTAATGTGACTTTGGTGTCTCCCAAGGTTGCACCTTACTTAAAGCAGCTAGTTGACGAGAGTAAGCTTCACTGGGTTCAAAATTTTTACTCGTCACACATTCTTTCGAAAGACTACCTGCAGGTATGGGCCACTACAGATAATCCGAGCCTGAATCATCAAGTATATAATGATGCGAAAAAACTCGGTGTTTTAGTCAATGTGGTTGATGATTTGCCTTACTGTGATTTTATCACTCCATCAATGGTTAATCGTGGGAGAGTTCAGATTGCGATCTCAAGTGGTGGTGCGTCACCTGTTTTGGTGAGAAATATTAGAGAAAAACTCGAAACGGTGCTTCCTCAGAACATCGGTTTAATCGCAGATTTTGGTGCATCAAAACGTAATTCGATAAAAGAATCTCTTCCTACCGTTGATGATCGTCGCAAATTTTGGGAGCGATTCTTGTCATCCAGCCTTATCGAGCAGGTGGCTGACAGGGATCAGTTAGAGTCATACTACCAACAAGCGTTAGCTGAGGGCATTGATAGCGAAGGTCAAGTAACCTGGGTTGAATTCGGGCAAGATGTAGAGCTACTACCGATGAAGGCCTTACGTTTGATGCAAGAGGCAGAGTTAGTGCTTTCCTCGAGCGATTGTCCATTCGAGTTTATTGACTTGTGCCGTCGAGACGCAGAAAGAGAAGGTTATGCTAACAGCGGAGAGTTATCTACCAAACTTGAGAAAGCAAGAGTCGATAGATTGCGAGTGTGTGTTTTTATTCCACCAGCAAGCGTTGAATTTAACCTTTTAGTCGGTAAAGACCTAAAACTTTCTTCTGCTAAAATACTCAGTTGAGGTGAGAGCTTTCTAGTTACTTAAAATCCGCTGGGAGGCTCCAATTAAAATAATCACACAAGTAAAAAGCTACTTCCCATAAGGAAGTGGCTTTTTGATATTTTAAACACCATACTTTGCTGTTTAATCAAGAACAAACAAAGGGTGAATAGCAAACAAAATCCGCTGGATATAACCAGTGTGATTAGTCACGGAAGTTGTCAAACTGGAAAGGTTGACCAAGTTCTCCGTTACGAACTAAAGCCATAACAGCTTGTAGGTCATCACGCTTCTTACCTGTTACACGAACTTTATCACCTTGAATGGAAGCTTGAACTTTTACTTTGTTGTCTTTGATTAGCTTAACGATTTTCTTAGCAACGTCAGTTTCGATGCCCTGTTTAAAGATAACCGTTTGGTGCCAAGTTCGACCTGTTTGATCAGCGGCTTTTGCTTCCATCGCGTTAGGATCAACATTACGCTTTGTCAGGTTGCTACGAAGAATATCGCGCATCTGCTTTAGCTGAAAATCGTCTTGAGCGCTCAGTTTTACTGATTCATCTTTGTAATCAAAGCTAGCCTCTACACCACGGAAATCGAAACGAGTCGATAGTTCTCGGTTAGCATTGTCTACAGCGTTGCGTAGTTCTACTGATTCTACTTCAGAGATAATGTCAAATGATGGCATTGTGTTGTGTCCTTAAGCTAAATTTCTATCTTTAATTGCCGTTGCAAGCATGTCTAGCATTGTTGCGGTATCTTCCCAGCTTAGGCATGGGTCAGTGATAGACTTACCGTATTCTAGGTTATGGATATCTGTCATTGGCTGGTTGCCTCCAACAATGAAGCTTTCCGCCATGATGCCTGCAACTTGATTCTTGTTAGATTTTATCTGTTCACAAATATCTTGCGCAACCTCTAACTGTTTACGGTGCTGCTTTTGACAGTTTGCGTGGCTAAAGTCTACAACTAAGCGCTGAGGCAGATCGAACTCGGCAAGTTGCTTACATGCACTATCTACAGATTCAGCATCGAAGTTAGGGCCTTTATCACCACCACGTAGAATAATATGACCATATGGGTTACCAGCAGTACGATAAACTGTCATGCGGCCATTCTTGTCTGGTGAGTAGAAGTAGTGGGAAGCGTGTGCAGCACGAATCGCATCAATAGCAATCTTGATATTGCCGTTCGTTGCGTTTTTGAAACCCACAGGGCAAGAAAGTGCAGAAGCCATTTCACGGTGAATCTGAGATTCAGTCGTGCGAGCGCCGATTGCGCCCCAAGTAATAAGGTCTGCAATATATTGACCAGTGATCATATCAAGGAATTCAGTCGCAGTAGCAAGGCCAAGCTTATTGATATCAAGTAGAAGTTTGCGAGCTTTGTTTAAGCCTGTTTCAAGTGCGTATGAGCCATCAAGATTGGGATCGGTAATCAAACCTTTCCAACCGACAACAGTACGCGGCTTCTCGAAGTAGGTTCTCATTACAACGAACAATTCATCTTTGTATTGCTCTTGAATCTGACTTAGGCGCTCAGCGTAGTCAAGTGCGGCTTCTGTGTCGTGAACAGAGCAAGGGCCGACGATAACTAATAGGCGGTTATCACGACCCGTTAGGATATCTTCGATTTGGCGGCGAGAATTTTTAATACGCTCAGCAACGTCGTCAGTAATAGGGTGTGCATTGCCTAATTCGGCAGGAGTTGGCATAGGACCCAGAGCTTGGGTTCTCAACTCATCAGTTTTTAATGGCATGTGATAGTTTTTTATTCTATTGCGAAGTGGTTAAGATAACGGAATTGAACAGAGGAATAAACTCTCTAAGTCAAAGTTATCTCCGTTATTGCTAATATTCTTATTTTTATCCGTGGGCCAATGCTAAATAAGGGATTTTCACTTGTATTAACAGGCAGCTATCGGTACTTTCGTTTGAACACAACATAAAAATGCTGGAGCAGCAATGACTCAAAAAAATCAAAGCACTTTGCACCCAGAACTTGTTTTAGGCGATGTGCTGCCTTCTTATAGCGATAATCATAATTCCAATCACTTATACGTTTCACTATCTGAACTGGTCATGGAGCGTGTTTTTTATCATCCAAGCATAGGGTCTCACTTTGAAACACTTTCTGACATTGAGAAAACGTCGTTAAATGCCATTCTTGGTGATAAGAGTGTCGATGAACATTTTGTTTCAACACTCGTTATAGCGATTCAAGCAGCAGTTCAACCCCATCACAAGACGGTACGTATTGCTTTGAGCGATGCGGATAGTTACAGCTTTCGCTCTTTGTTGGGCGGGAATTGCGAAACAGAAGAAATTAACCCAGCGCTTGGTATTCGTGGTGTAGGTCGCTACGCCACACAAGAATATAGTAAGGCATTCGCACTTGAGTGTCAGGTAATCAAAACGTTGCGAGAGCAGGGCATTAACGTTGAAATCGTTGCTCCTTACGTTCGTGCATTAAGTGATGCTGCTAAGATTATCGATTTACTTGCCGAACAAGGGCTACCTCGTGGGTTGAATGGCTTGAAAGTGTTGTTTTCGTGCGATGTGCCATCAGCTGTAATTTTGAGTGAACGATTATTGCATTACTTTGATGGCACGGTAGTGAATATCGATAGTTTAGCGTCTTTCACTTTAGGTGTAGATAAGCAAAATGAAGCACAACAACATGCCTTTGATCCCCAGAACGAAGCGGTTATTACCTTATTGGACATGATTGTTAAAGCAACGCTTCATGTTAAGAAACCAGTATTGCTAGTGACTCAAGGGTTGGTAGATTATCCTCGATTACAAGGTTACATTGCCGATCTTGAAGGTGTTGATACGGTTGTTACCGCATAATTAATAAGCCCAGCGATATAAGTTGGCTTGAAGCGTTAATGCTTCAAGAATGAAAGAGATATTATCGTTAGATGATATCTCTTTTTTGTAACATTTTTTTGACATTGCTATCTTGAGTCTATTAACTGGTCAGATGACTAATAGTGCTAGGTGACTTGGATGCTAACTAATCTACAAAAAGCTAATCTCTACTTAACTATGTTTGGTATGTTTAAAGTGCCGTTAATTTGGTTATGTAGGCCGAAGTTACTCGCTCTTGATGATCAGCATGTCGAGCTTAAGATTCCTCTCAAAAGAAGAACTAAGAACCACTTAAATAGTATGTATTTTGGTGTACTAGCAGTGGGAGCTGATGTCGCGGGAGGCTTTCTTGCTATGAGTAAATCCCAACAGCAAGGAGAGAAGATTTCTCTGGCGTTTAAAGAGGTAACAGGCAACTTTTTGAAACGCCCTGAAGGTGATGTACATTTCACGTGTAATGACGGTGAGCTCATCAATACTATGTTAGCCGAAACGATTTCGACTGGAGCGCGTGTTAACCAACCCGTGACTATTATCGCTACCTGTCCATCTTTGCATGGTGATGAACCGATGGCCGAGTTTCAGTTAACACTTTCTATTAAGAAAGTGCATGCTGGAAAATAGCTTGAAAGTAGAAGGTTATCTTGGAGCAGAGAGTCGGTTGAAATAGGAGATAACATTCGAATAGGAAGAGCGGTATGTGATTTTAATACCCACATACCGTATAACACTATGACTCTTGAGTGATTTGCTCTATATCAACAATTTTTGAGCGGTTCATTACGATTTTCCAACGGTAATATGTTGGATCACTATCGTGGTTGTTCTCTTTGATGATCAGGTTAAGAAGGTGGCGCTTTTCAACGGATTCTCGGCTGACTTGCCCCTCATTCAAGCGATAAATCTTATTTGAACTCTTGTCCATCAAACGTGTCAGTGCTCTTAGGCTGATAGAAAGCGTTTCACGAGTCTCCTCGTAACCACTCATAAATGTCGATGTCGACATTTCTGTGTGCGAACGATAATGTAATACCTGCTCTTCACGCTGCACAACCCGTCTCTTACGGAGCAATTGAATGCGATCAGCTAACTTAGAAAAGTTTGCGTAATCTAACCATTCAAGCTTATGGCCGACTAATTTGTTGGTAGTTGGGTCAAAGTAGCGACGTTTCCATCTCGGCTTGCCTTTACGAAGCCAACGCCAAAGGATATCCCTTAAGTCATCTTTGAATATCTCGCGTAAAGCATAGATGAATGACATAGACACAATAAAAGAAGCGGTAATCTCCCCCAGGAAATCACGAGCCAATATGACGGTTGTGGTAACCACTACCATGACTAAACCTGTAGCTATCCCTTTAACGGCACGCTTTACGTTTTTACCCAGTGATGTGGTCTTCTCTTTGAGAACAATAGGGTGCTCAATCAAGCGGCGCAGTAAGCGCATTTTGTTACTCAGACGAGTAACGTCTTCTCGCACCTTGGCTGAGTTATAACGATTGAGTTGACGGTGAGCCGTTTCCTTATCACAGAGTATTAAGAGACGCTCTTTGATCGTGGAATATTCACTACCGCGTGGCATGTGTGAAACCAGTGATAAGAATTTTTGCTCGGTGTACCAAGAGAGGTAGTTATCAATGTTTTCGTAGTAACGTTTGAGGTTTTCTTCATAAGGAATACTTCGACGAAGCTTCTTCAAAATATCCAACGCTAACTCAATGACTTCGTCGACTTCATCAGCCGTTACATTGTCACTATCAGTTTTATTCAAACTACTGACTGCTTTATCTAAAGCGATGACATATTGATACGCAAACAAACTCAAACTTACACGATATTGTGTGGTGGACAAGCGTCTGCGTTTTGCCAAACGGCTGTGTACCAGTGGCAAGAGTGTTTTATCACTGTAGTAAGCTCGTTGCTGAGTAATTGAACTGTAAAAGAAGGCACTTTCAGACAGTACTTCTGGCGTCAGTCCGAGTTCACCGGGGATGAATAGATAAACGTCCATGTCGAGCTTCTTTGTCTTAGCCATTGCATGGTTAATTTTAAGTGTTATCGCATCTTGTTTATCGACGGTGATCAACGATGTCTCCTAGAATATAAAAATATGAATGAAACTAGCGAAAGCATATCAGAGATCACGTATAATCTCCGCCAAATTTAAAGTAGAGACAATCTTGATGATTAATATTGGTCAAATAAACAATTTAGAAGTAGTAAAACAAGCAGAGTTCGGTGTATTCCTTGATGCTAGTGACTATGGAACTGTGTTGCTTCCGAAACGGTTTACTCCTGAAGATGTGGAAATTGGTCAAAAACTAGATGTTTTCTTATACATTGACTCTGACAACCAGATTGCGGCAACCACAGAAAAGCCTATTGCTCAAGTGGGTCAGTTTGGCTTGATGACTGTCGAAGGTGTCAACAGCACTGGTGCATTCATGAGTTGGGGCGTGAAAGGTAAAGACCTACTGGTTCCTTTCAGTGAGCAACGTGGCCGCTTAAACGAAGGTCAATCAATCTTAGTATATGTGTATATCGATAAAGCATCTAGCCGTATTGTAGGTACAACGAAGTTCAATAAGTGGTTAGACAATACACCTGCTACTTATAAGCAAAACGAGCAAGTGGATCTGATTATCGCTGAACGCACCCAATTGGGTTACAAAGCGATCGTGAATGGTGAACACTGGGGCATGATTTTCCCATCGGAGATTATCGGTAAGTTGTTCATTGGTAAAACGTTGAAAGGTTACATCAAAAACGTTCGTGAAGAAGATGGGAAAATCGATCTGTCACTTCAGAAGATTGGTGTGGAGAAAATGGATGATCTAAGTATTAAGGTTCTTGATCTGCTTGAGAAGAAAGGCGGTTACTTGCCTTTGAATGATAAGTCTTCTCCTGAGGTTATTTTCTCTGCATTTAGAACCAGTAAAGGTACTTTTAAGAAGACAATTGGTGGTTTGTACAAATCTGGTAAAATCACTATCGACAAAGAAGGTATCAGCTTAGTGAAATAAGCGACCCTCTCGGTCAAAAAAAGCCCAAACAATTAATGTTGTTTGGGCTTTTTGTTTATCAATGTGTATTCAGCTCGCAAGCTTTTAGAAAAGGTTCTTATCGCGCACTAGCTCGCGGGGTAAACCGTTCTTCACTCGGTTACCAACCCACTTGCCAAGGCCGATGATTGCACCATTGTACTTCACTAATACTTCGCCTTTACCTGACCAGCCTTCCGGGCGAACATCGCGTCCCATGAACCATTCACGAGCATCTTCAATTTTTAACTCTACAACATTAGATTCGTTGCCAGTCGCGAGGGTGGTTGCTACTTGATGTTGCCAGCGGTAACCCTTTTTATGGGTTTCAGCTATCTTGATGCCCATACGAGAGAAACGGAATTCGCCAATCATCGGCTCTAATGCTTTAGGAAATAGCCAAACGTCTTTTTCACGTGTCCATACCTGAGTGTCACTTGGTAGTTCGATCTCGAGTGAACTCAGTAGTTGTTCTGCGATTTCTTGTTGGGTCTTCTTTGACGCTTTTTCGAATGGGAATTTACCCATACGCTTTTTAACTTCTGGTGGAGTAACAGACGCTAACTTACGGATACGTGCAACAAAGAAACCTTCTGAGTCATACACTTGTGGGAAGATGTGTAGGAAGCCTTCTTCTGTCGTGGTTGCTTTTGCATTGTCGAATAGTGACTCCAGAGATTCGAATTCAACCGCGTCACCAAAGGTCTCTTTTAGGTGATGACACACTTGCTGGTTCTCTTCCGTGCTTAACGTACACGTTGAGTAAACCAGAACCCCATTAGGCTTAAGGGCGTGGAATGCGCTCTCAATCAGGTCTTTTTGGGTATCCGCGATGTCGACTACAGATTGATACGTCCAGTTCTTCATCGCATCAGCGTCTTTACGAATAGTTCCTTCGCCAGAGCAGGGCGCGTCTAACAGTACGGCATCAAACTGTTCTGGTAACCAACCACCGAAAACTCGCCCATCAAAATTGCTCAATGCTGTATTACGCACACCACAACGTTCGATGTTGGCGTGAAGGACTTTCACACGGCTTGCTGCGTATTCATTAGCAACCAACACACCTCGGTTATCCATTAAGGCGGCAATTTGAGTTGTTTTAGACCCTGGTGCAGCCGCGGTGTCTAGCACGGCTTGATAATTCTCTTCACCTTGGAATAGAGCTGAAGGAGGCATCATAGAACTGGCTTCTTGGATGTAGAAAAGACCAGACATGTGCTCCGCTGTATTACCTAATGGTGTTTCACTTTCATCGGCTGTGATCCAAAAACCCGTATCGCACCAAGGCACAGGCTCCAGTTCCCAACTCTTATCTTTAGCACGTATGAGGAAGTCTTCAACACTAACTTTCAGGGTGTTGACTCGAATACTTTTACGAAGCGGTTTTTGGCATGACGCAACAAAAGAAGCCATATCTAGATGACTAGGTATGATTGCTTCGATGTGCGTTAGGAATTCTTCTGGAATATATACGTTAGCGTGCAAAAGAGCATCTCGATTTATTGCATTTAATACGGGGAGTTTAAAGCAAAATGAGGTTGCTCTAAACTATATTTACCGGAAATAATCAAAATGCAGCCTACAGGCTGCATTTTGATGCAGAATTAATCTTAGCGCTGTTCTACGGACAACGTTACGGGCGAGGAATCGCCGTTCTCCATGATTTCCAACCGTCTTCTGCATGAGGATACAAGTAGAAAGATTGATCTTCGCTTGCGATCGGCTGGAGTTCACTCGTTGGCGGAGTGGAAAATGTAATGCCGCCTCTTAATAAACTGTCTACCGTACCGGCTTTAATGTTTGCGCCTGATAATCCAATAGACACATCGACGCCCGACACGTTCCAGAACACGGTGTTTGCGCGAATTAAATAGGCATAATCAGGCTCAATTTGAATTGTAGAGATGATGCGGTCAGCAAACTCACCCAACTGGACATCGATGACACCACCTATTTCTAACTCTCGGAATAGGATAGGTGTGCCTTCAGAGACCGAGCCTCTCGTTTCGCTTTGTAGCTGGAATATCTTTCCTTCAGGCTGCACTGGGCCTTTGCTTAGATTGAATTTCGTGTTTCTTTCACCTTTTCCCGGATCTACGTTGATGTGCTTAGAGAGCAGCGCAGAGACGTTTTTGATGCCGTTAAGGCCGATCTCTGGTTCTGCCAACCAAAAGTGACTGTTCGCCACGGCAATTTTGTCTACATATTCAGGTAAGATACGCGCGGTAATTTCAATGCCGCCCTTATTGAAGTTCGGAATCACCAACGTAACCTCACCAACAGTGACACCTTGATATTTAATCGCCATGCCTTGACTGACTTCTTGATCGCCAGAAGAGGTGATAGTAATAGCACGGCCAAATTTTCTGGCGGATTTGGAATCTTTGTAAAGCTTCCATACATCACCCAGTTTGTTGTCGATGCCTGGCAGTGAGTCAAAGGCTATACCGCCCTGAAGGAGGGTTTTAACCGGTGCAGCTTTAATACTAATACCTGAAAGAGAAGCATCGACCTCAACGCCTGAGCGATTCCAGAAAACAGTGTGTTTGTTGAGTAAGTGCGTGTAACGATTTTCGATCGTGACTTTGATTCTTACACCACCATCAGCAAGCTGAAAATCAGAAATGCTACCCACTTGTAAATTGCGGTAGAGAAGCGGACTTCCTTTAGATATTGAAGGCAATTCACTCGCGAACAACGAAAGAGTTTTGGAGCCAGACTGATTAAATTTAGCAATTTCGGCTAGCGACTTGCTTTGAAAAAGCTGGTAGTCAGCTCGAGCTTCAGGTTTACCTTCGCTCACAAAACTAATTGAGCCAGTAAGTAGCTGTTTTGCTGGTGGAACCGTAACACTGAAGCCAGATTCGGTTAGCTCTGCAGTGGCACTGCCTGTGACGAAGAAACGATTGTGGCTTTTGATAAGGTGCGCGTATTCATTATCGATTAATGCATCCATGAATACTTCGTGCTTATCAGAGCTCGTACCAACACCATCGACTAATCCTACTTGGATGATAGAGCCGACGGCAATACCTTTGTAAAGTAGTTGAGCGCCCACATCTAAGCCAAATGAATTGTTTGACGTCAGGCGAATTGCCACTGATTTCTCTTGTTCTTGGCTGTATTCGGTTTTACGAATAGCGGTAAATCGACGCGCTTTTTTGCCTTCTCCAGGTACTAAGGTCAAGAAATTACCTGTCACTAAGTTGGCGATGTTTTTCATGCCAGTAAGAGATAGCTCGGCTTCTTCAAGAACGAATTTACTGCCACTGTTTAAGAAATCGCTGAATGCTGGTTGTATTGCCGCAGATGCAACAACGTTTTCACGACCTTCACTCAAGGACAAGTCGGTAATTTGACCGATTTCAATACCTCGGTACATAATAGGAGCACCCGTCGAACTGATCTTGTTATCATCAGGTACCGCGATCTTTATTGAGATACCACGTCCTGCAGTCTTTAAATCAGGATAGAGTTTGAACTTGGTGTTCATTTTGACGGGTTGGCCGTCTCCTGGAGAATCGACCGCAATAGAACCACCAAGAAGGGCACTCAAGCTTTCTAAGCGAACGTCAACACCAGAAAAACCAATACTGGCGCCTAAGCCGCTCACGTTCCAAAAGCGGCTTTGGTCTGTGATGATATGGCTATACTCATCTTTGATCGCAGCTTGAATGGTGACAGATTTGGCATTTTTATTGAGTTGGTAATTGTAGACCTCGCCAATTGGGATTTTTCGGTACACGATCTGAGAACCAACAGATACACCACCAAGATCTTCTGTCGTTAGTGAGATATTCAGTCCTTCTGATGCTAATAAATCTGAAGGGGAAGAGTCTAATGCGTAAAACACGGTTTCTGGCTCTTCTTTTGTTTCACTAGGGTGAATCGCGATATAGTTGCCTGAAACTAGCGCGTCTAAACCCGATATACCAGACAAGCTCGCTGTTGGCTTCACCAACCAGAAACGCGTGCCTTTTGATAAGAGCTGTTGTGCTTCAGGGTAAATGTCGGCATCGACGTAAATACTAGACAAATCCTTGGATAGAGTTATGTCTCGCACCATACCCACCTCTAAACCTTGGTAGCGAATAGTGGTTCGACCTGCCACTAAGCCAGCAGCATCCGAGAAGTAAATTTGCACACGTTGTCCAGCATCGTGTATTGACTTCATGACCAGCCAACCAGCCAGAACGACGGTTAAAATTGGTAGAATCCATAAAGGAGAAATACCTTTATTTTTTCTCACTTCTGGTGAATATGATGTTTGTGATTGGTTATCGTTGTTCATTCACTGACTCATCTTTAGAGGTGTAGTTATCCCAAATTAGCCTAGGATCTAAACTTTCGGCTGCTAACATCGTAAGCACGACAACGAAGCCAAAAGCGATAGCACCATAACCTGGTGTAAAGTTTAAAATTTGTCCACGGTCGATCAAGGTCATCATGATCGAAATGACGAATAAGTCCATTACGGACCATTTACCCACCCATTTTACTATGAAATAAATCGTCATACGCTGCCTGTGGTAGACCGCGCGTTTCATTTGGATACAAATTAAGATGTAAGTGAGGCCGAGTATTTTGGCAACTGGCACTACGATACTTGCAATAAATATGATCGCGGCGATGCCATACATATCACTATTAACTAAAGACGCAACTCCAGAAATAATGGTGTCTTCAAGCCTTTGACCGTTCGTTATAAGTATCGATATCGGGATAATATTGGCCGGTATAATTGCGATTGTAGCCGCGAATAACAGTGACCAAGTCTTGTATATAGAGTAGGGCTTGCGATGATATAAGGCGTGGTGACACCGTACGCACACATGTCCATCAGGTTGAGACATGTGGCAGTTGTGGCAATGAACTTTCTTACTGTCAGGGAAAGAGTAGTCCGACTCTTTAGTCCACGCTTCCCAGTAGCGTCGAACGCTGATACGACTTACCAGTAAGACACTGAACAGTTGCAATAAGAGCAAACCTGCCAAGCCTGGGCCGACAAATATGTCTGAATAATCTTGGAGCTTGAAGCATGAGACCGCCACACTCACTAAAAATACATCTAACATCATCCAATGTTTAAGGGTTTGGACAATAGTGAGTGCGTAACGAAACGGAGTGAAAAGTCTGAAGCGAAGCGATAAGTGGGTGACCAGAACAGAGCAGCAGACAAGTAAAGGAGCAATAGAACTACAGAATAGGATAAGTAAGCCAAGTAAAGGGAAACCTTCGCTCATCAACGTAAATACACCGGATGGCAGAGTCGCAGGTATCATTACTCCAATCAGACGGATACTAATGAAATCAAAAAAGTGAGAGGGGATAAATAGCAGCAAGCACGTGAGAGCAATAGCTAAATTTCCAGAGAGACTTGGTGTACCACCACGATATAACTGAGTGCCACATCTTGGACAATACGCTGATTTTCCTTGTGATATCTCCACTTTATCAACAGGAAGCTCGCAGCCTTGGCACAGTCTTACGTCACTGTTATCGCACAAGTGTTTACTTAATAGATGGCTTGTTGTTGGCCTATCTGATGATGGATTGTTGGTAGAGGAGGTCACATGACCTCCGAAGTTAGAACGTAAGTCAGGCCATTAACCTGACTTAAATGTATAGGGCCGCGTACATCAGGCGTGCGATTGCACACTGCCATAAAGTGTTTGATATAGTCCTTGTTGTTCAACCAATTCACCATGTGTTCCCGTCTGTGTGACTTGCCCATCTTCTAAAACATAGATTAGATCGGCCTGTTTCACCGCTGATAATCGATGAGCCACTATCAAAGTTGTGCGATCTTTCAAAAACTCGCTTAGCGCTTTATGCAGCGCTGACTCTGTTGCTGTATCTAGCGCCGATGTCGCCTCATCAAGAATAACAAACTTGGGGTTACTCAGTACCATGCGGGCGATTGCTAAGCGCTGTCGTTGACCGCCAGACAGTCGAACGCCATTCCTACCAATTGGAGTATCCAAACCATTATTCAGTTGCTTGATAACGTCTTGCATTTGAGCGACTTCAAGTGCACGCCACAGTGACATTTCGTCGTATTCTGCACCAAGGGTCAGATTATGCCTTAATGTATCGTTAAAGAGTATAGGTTGCTGTAAAACAACGGCAATTTGATTGCGAATTACATCAAAGCTGATGTCGTCGCTCGTTTCACCGTTATAGCGTATACAGCCAGAGTCCGCTTGATAAACCCCAATTAACAACTGGATCAACGTTGATTTTCCACCACCACTGGCACCCACCAAAGCGACTTTCTTACCAGCCGGAATATGCAGTGATAGTTTATTTAAAACAGTGTTTTCTAACGTGTAAGAGAAGGTAACGTTTTCGATGTCGACTGTCACTTCCTCATGTTCATTAAACGGGTTTACTTTACTAATCGGACGTTTTTCTTCCTCTAACATCAAAAGCTCATTGATACGATGTAATGCTGCTTTCGCGCTATACCAAGAGAATTGAATCCCTAATAACTCCTGCACAGGGCCCAGCATGAACCATAGATAGCCGAATACCGCAAAAATTTGACCGATAGTTAGGTCGCTAAATAGCACCATCAGCATCGCGACTGCGCGGAACAGTTCAAAACCTAGTAGAAAGAGTAAGAATGATAAACGACCAGCGGCTTCAGACTGCCACGCGTATTTGTCCGCATCGACTCTTACTTGGTTAGCTTGGGCCTTAAGTTCGTCTAAGAAAATACGCTCTTTATTAGCAGCGCGAAGTTGATAGATGCCGTCTAACGTTTCAACCAACCGATTCTGAAAGCGTTCGAAAGATTGATTCTCGTACTTTTTAAGGTGTTTAACCTTACTGCCTAGTTTACGAGAAAAGTAAATGACAACAGGATTGACCAGTAATATAAACAAGCCAAGACGCCAATCGAGCCACAATAGAACCATCGCAGTCCCTAATACCGTCAAAAAGCTGATCAGAAACTTAGACAGGGTAGAACCAATGAACTGATCGATAGTCTCTATATCTGTTATTAAGTGGGCGTTAATACCGCCGCTGCCTCTAGTTTCGTATTGTCTAATACTGATACGACCAAGCTTATCTATCATCTTACTGCGCATCTGATAGGTGATCGTTTTAGATACCAGTGTAAACTGACGTCCTTGTAGAATATTCAGCGTTTGGCTTGCCGTACGCATGATAATGACTAACAGTAAAGTCAGGGCGATATAGCCAGTCGGTGTCTGTAACGATGAGGGAAGTAGGTGGTTCATCATTTCTAAGCCAGAAGCGGGCTTATCAAGCAAAACTTCGTCGACCATGAGTGGCATTAGCAAAGGGATAGGAACGCTAATGAGAGTTGCAAAAATGGCAATAATGTTAGCAAACAGTAATTTGGACTTGTGTTTTTTTACTTGAGTTATTAACCAAGAACGGCTAATAGTGTCTTCTGAATTGTTCATTGTAATGAGAATAAGTCCTATTTGTTTTAATGGCCGCATTTTACTGCGTTCTCTTGATAATGGAAGTCTCAATTTAATTGGAAGTTAATATGAAAATAGAACATTACCAACGCTTAACCAAACAAGCTGTTGCATTAATTGAATCAGAAACCGATCTTATTGCTAATCTAGCCAATATCAGCTCATTATTATTCATGGAATTGGATGATCTGAACTGGGCGGGTTTCTATTTAATGAAGCAAACCCCATCTGAGGCACAAGGTGAACTTATACTAGGTCCATTCCAAGGCCAGCCAGCTTGCGTTCGAATCCCGGTAGGGCGTGGTGTATGTGGAACGGCGGTTGCGACAAATACAGTCCAACGTATTCATGATGTTCATGAGTTCGAAGGACATATTGCTTGTGATGCTGCAAGTAACTCAGAAATCGTAATTCCGTTCTCGATTGGTGGAAAAGTCGCGGGCGTTCTAGATATCGATAGCCCAAATGTTGGCCGTTTCTCTCAAATCGACGAGGATGGATTGACATTTTTTATGGAAGAAGTGGAAAAGCTGCTTAATTCGCACGCGAACAAGGTATAAATTATTCTCTTACTGTGGTTTTTCCCAAGCATCTCTTTATAATACGTAAAAATATTTTCTTAATGCTCGCGGAAAACCGCAAAAACCAGGAACCCACATGGAAAACACTGAAAAGTTAAAAAACAGCAAAGAAGTTATCGCATATATTGCTGAATGTTTCCCTAAATGCTTTACTCTAGAAGGTGAAGCTAAACCACTTAAAATTGGTATTTTTCAAGATCTTGCTGAACGTCTAAATGAAGACGAAAAAGTAAGTAAGACTCAGCTTCGTGCAGCGTTAAGACAGTACACATCATCATGGCGTTACCTGCACGGCGTAAAAGCTGGTGCGGAACGTGTTGACCTAGACGGCAACGCGTGTGGCACACTAGAAGAAGAGCATGTAGAGCACGCTAAAGCTACACTTGCAGAAAGCAAAGCGAAAGTTCAAGCTCGTCGTAAAGAACAAGCACAAAAAGCTCGTGAAGAAGGCAAAGCAAAACCTAAGGCGAAGAAAGCTCAACAGCCTCGTCGTCAAGCGCCTAAAGCACCGAAAGTCGAAAAGCCTGTTGAAACTCGCGCTTTGAACGCTGACGAATTTATCGCTGGCAAAGAAGTAAATGTGAACATGGGTAAAGGAAACATGGCTGCGACCATTGTTGAAATCAATAAGGAAGATGTGCGTGTTCAGTTAGCAAACGGCCTACAAATGGTTGTTAAAGCGGAGCACTTGCGCGCTTAAAGGAGATACTCCTACGCATGAAATGCCGTTCAAAATTGACATTGATTGCTGCTAGCTTTTGGCTAGCAGCTTCAACTCAGGCTCTCGAAGCCAAATTATCTCAGGACGATTTACCTCTACTCGTTCCTGAGGCCCAACACGAAACTGCTAGTAAACGTGTGACTTCTCGATTTACTCGTTCTCACTACAAACACTTCAATCTCAACGATGATTTCTCTCAAGCTATCTTTAATCGTTATTTAGAGATGCTGGACTATAATCGTAATATCTTCACTCAAGCTGATATTGACTCTTTTTCATCGTCGTCTAAACAAATCGATGACCAACTGAAAGCGGGCAATAACCAGATTGCTTTCGATATTTATAATTTGTCTATGCAGAAGCGTTTTGAACGTTTTCAATATGCATTGTCTTTGCTAGATACTGAGATTAAGTTTGATACCGATGAGAGCATTGAACTCAATCGTAGTGAAGCTGAATGGCCAAAAGATATCGCTGAAGTGAATGAGCTTTGGAGAAAACGCGTTAAATACGATGCGTTGAATCTAAAACTTACAGGTAAAGAGTGGCCAGAGATTCAAGAAGTTTTGGAAAAGCGTTACAACAATGCGATGAAACGTATTACACAATCGCACAATGAAGACGCTTTCCAAATCTACATGAACGCATTCGCACGTGAAGTTGATCCTCACACCAGTTACCTCTCTCCAAGAAATGCAGAACAATTCCAATCAGAGATGAATCTATCTTTGGAAGGTATTGGTGCAGTGCTTCAGATGACTGAGGACTATACCGTTATTCGCTCGTTAGTTGCTGGTGGCCCTGCGTCAAACAGCAAACAATTGAGTGATGGTGACCGCATTGTCGGTGTAGGCCAAGACGGTGAAGAAGTCGTGGATGTTATCGGCTGGCGTTTAGACGATGTAGTGCAACTGATTAAGGGTCCGAAAGGGACTAAAGTTAAGCTACAGATCTTGCCGGAAGGTAACGATGCAAAAAGTCACGTTGTCACAATTGTACGCGATAAGATTCGTTTAGAAGACCGTGCCGTTAAGTCTGAAGTTATCGAGAAAGATGGTAAGAAGATTGGTGTTCTAGAGGTACCAAGTTTCTATGTTGGCCTTTCTAAAGATACCGATAAATTAATCACTGAGCTTAAACAGCAAGGTGTTGAAGGTATTATCGTTGATCTTCGAAACAACGGTGGTGGTGCATTGACTGAAGCAACCGAACTCTCTGGTTTATTTATCAAAGAGGGGCCGATTGTTCAGGTTCGTGATAGCTACGGCCGTGTCAAAGTGAACAGCGATACTGATGGCGAAATCAGTTACCAAGGCCCATTGACGGTCTTGATAAATCGCTACAGTGCTTCAGCATCTGAAATTTTTGCAGCAGCGATGCAAGATTACGGTCGTGCAATCATCCTGGGAGAGAACTCTTTTGGTAAAGGAACGGTACAACAGCATCGCTCTTTGAATCATATCTATGATTTGTTTGATAAAGAGTTGGGCTACGTTCAATATACAATCCAGAAGTTCTACCGAATCAATGGTGGTAGTACGCAAAACAAGGGTGTAGTGCCTGATATTGCTTACCCAACACCGATTGAGTCAGATGATACGGGGGAAAGCGTTGAAGATAATGCTTTGCCTTGGGACAGTATTGATAAAGCTAATTACTCAATGTTACAACGTAATGATGATCAAATCCTCACTTTAACCGCTAAACACCAAGCTCGTGTTGCTTCTGATATGGAGTTTGGCTTTATCGCGCAAGATATTGAAAAATATAAGGCAGATAAAGATGACAACGACCTTTCTCTCAATGAAAAGGTACGTAAGCAAGAAGGTGATGATGTGGAAGCACTTCGTTTGGAGCGTATCAATCAACGTCAAAAAGTTGCTAAATTAAAAGCTTTTAAATCGTTAGACGATGTTCCTAAAGACTATGAAGCTCCAGATGCTTATCTCGACGAGTCTGTATCAATTATGCTGGATATGATCAAGAAATAGATCGGATAGTTACCGGAAGGTAATGATTCAAAAGTGCAATATTTAAAAAGCGAGCCTAGGCTCGCTTTTTTTCCTTAAATTTTACGTAATCTTTAAATTGTATCCCTCGCTACTTTGCCAAACCGCCCTCTAATAATCTCGACTAATGTAGATACATTCATGCTAATGATGTGTCACTTATGTTACTTCGTATTTAAAATTTAGTGATCTAGCTCGTGTTTTTTCGCTTTCTATGCATTACGGACCTAAGATTAAAAGAAACGAGGGGGCTATTATGAAATGGATTCTATTATTTTTATCTTGTCTAAGCTTTGTTGCTTTTGGTAGCGAAGTTACTTCAGGCGAACAACGATCAAAAAGTGATAGCAATTTATCCTATTTTGACCTTCCTTTATTGCTTGGTGATTGGTATTTGATGAATCCAGATCCCGAGCAAGGCACTGAAAACTTTAGAGCAATCAAGTTGACTCTTGACTCCAACTACTCATTCTCTATTGATATTCAAAAGAAAGATTACAGTGTCGACCATTGGGAAGGTTTGTATAATGCTAATGAAGACACCATTATTTTGGGTTTGAATACTTCTGAACCCCAGGTTTACGCGTACAGCAGTAATCACAATATGCTGAATCTTAACGGTGTTATGTTCACCAAAGCCTTACCCAACGCCCTGGCTGGAATATGGTCAAGCGCCGAACTGTCTGGAAGCGATTTGCGTGCAAGCAACATTCAAAAAATGGATTTAGTGCTTCAACCCGATTTTATCTTCATGTTCCGAGTGTCCGATGAAGAAGGGGGGGAAGTCATTCGTCGTGGTGTGTATTACACCGAGGGCGACCAATTAGTACTACTTTACGAGAACGGTGAACACGGCACTCGTTACACACTGAACAGTGATGTGTTAACACTTCAAGGCGAAGAGGGAGACATGTTTGCGGTGCTTAATCGTATTCGATAAGTACGAGTTTTAGCCCTAAAATTGAACTAGTTGATAATATGATTTGTTGCTTGGTTATTAGGCGTTCCTATCTGATTTGATTGATAAAATAGCAAAACATGGAGGCATTTTCTTACAATGCCTCCTTTTTTCAATATTCCCCTTGTTTTATTGGCGCTCAACCTTTAGAAATATACAGTTAAAAATAATTACGTATAACGATCAAAAGGAACCCGTCATGGCACATACACCTCAAGCCAAGTATCGTAAAGATTATCAATCACCATCTCACACTATTTCTGACATCGATCTTACTTTCGATTTGTACGATTCGGCATCCATCATTACCGCTGTTTCTAGTGTTAAGCAGGAGAAAGAAAGCTCGACATTAGTACTTGATGGTGAAGGCTTGAAGTTAGTGTCTGTTTTGGTTGAAGGCAAAGAGTGGACGCAGTACGAGCTGTCTGAAACTCAACTTACGCTGAATGACCTTCCAAAAGAATTCACATTAACGATCGTGACTGAAGTTGATCCTGAGGGGAACAGTGCACTTGAAGGCCTGTACAAATCGGGTGGTGCGTTTTGTACTCAATGTGAAGCTGAAGGCTTCCGTCGCATTACTTACTACATGGATCGCCCGGATGTATTAGCGAAGTTTACAACAACGGTAATCGCAGACAAATCCGAAAATCCATTTCTACTCAGTAATGGTAATCGTGTAGACGAAGGCGAAGCTGAAAATGGCCGTCACTGGGTGAAATGGCAAGACCCACATCCAAAGCCGGCATACCTGTTTGCTTTAGTTGCGGGTGATTTTGACGTACTTCGTGATGCGTACACTACGCAATCAGGTCGTAAAGTTGACCTAGAAATCTTTGTCGACAAAGGCAACCTAGACCGTGCGAACCATGCGATGGTGTCTTTGATTAACTCAATGAAGTGGGATGAAGAACGCTTCAATCTGGAGTATGACTTAGACATTTACATGATCGTAGCTGTTGATTTCTTTAATATGGGCGCGATGGAAAACAAAGGTTTGAACGTATTTAACTCTAAATTTGTTCTAGCCAACGACCAAACCGCAACGGATACAGATTATCTGGGTATTGAAGCGGTAATTGGTCATGAATACTTCCACAACTGGACGGGTAACCGAGTGACTTGTCGTGATTGGTTCCAATTGAGCTTGAAAGAAGGTTTAACCGTATTCCGCGATCAAGAATTCTCATCAGATCTTGGTTCTCGTGCAGTCAACCGTATCAACAATGTGCGTATCATCCGTGGTCCACAATTCGCTGAAGATGCGAGCCCAATGTCTCACCCAATTCGCCCAGAAAAAGTGATAGAAATGAATAACTTCTACACATTGACCGTGTACGAAAAGGGCTGTGAAGTGATCCGAATGATCCACACATTGTTGGGTGAAGACGGTTTCCAAAAAGGCATGAAGCTGTACTTCGAACGTCACGACGGCACTGCGGCAACGTGTGAAGATTTCGTAGCAGCAATGGAAGACGCATCAGGCGTTGATCTGTCTCAGTTCCGTTTATGGTACAGCCAGTCTGGCACGCCAACGTTGTCTGTTGAAAGCCACTACGACGCAGCGAAAAAACAATACAGGTTGACGGCTCGCCAAGTAACGGCTCCAACTCATGAGCAAACTGAAAAGCAGGCTTTGCATATCCCTTTAGATATCGAGTTGTACACAGCGTCTGGTGATGTGATTGAGTTACAATGTAACGGAAAGCCAGTTCATAACGTATTAGATGTAAAAGAGGCGGAGCAGACTTTTGTATTTGAAAACGTTTCTGAGCAACCAATCCCATCATTGCTTCGTGAATTTTCTGCACCAGTGAAATTGGAGTACGACTATTCAGATGAAGAGCTTATCTTTTTGATGGTGAATGCGCGCAATGAGTTTTCTCGTTGGGATGCTGGCCAAATGCTATTGGCTAAGTACATTCGCAGTAATATTAAGAAGGTTCAGCAGGGTCAAGAGTTCGAACTTTCATCTTCTGTTGTTGATGCATTCCGTGGCGTGTTACTGAGTGACTCGCTAGAACCTGCGTTTATTGCGGAGATGCTTTCTTTACCAAGCCACAATGAAGTGTCTGGTTGGTATGAGCGTGTAGATATCGATGCTATCGCGTTGGTACTAAATAGTATGAAAGTGACGCTAGCGACAGAGCTTGAAGATGAATTGTCGGCGGTTTATCACAGTCATGCATTAAGCGACTACATGATTGATCATGATTCGATTGGTAAGCGTACTCTGCGTAAAGTTTGCCTAAGTTACTTGGCTCATACTGCGCAGGGTAATGATTTGGTTGTTGCAATGTATCAGCAAGCAAACAACATGACAGATACTATGGCAGCAATGGGCGCGGCAAACAGTGCACAACTACCTTGTCGTGAAACCTTGATGGCGGATTACAGTGACAAGTGGAAACACGATGGTCTTGTTATGGATAAGTGGTTTGCTCTTCAAGGTACTAACCCAAGTTCAAATGCGCTTGAAGTGATCAAACAATCTATGTCACATCAAGCATTTAGTTTGAAGAACCCGAACCGAACTCGTAACTTGGTTGGTTCATTTTTAAACATGAACCCGGTACAGTTCCATGACAAGTCTGGTCAAGGGTATGCGTTTGCTGGTGAGATCTTACGTGAGTTAAATAGTAGTAACCCGCAAGTGGCTTCACGTCTGATTGATCCACTTCTTAAATTCCGTAAGTACGATGATGAACGCCAAGCTCTTATCAAACAGGAACTTGAGACATTGAAGAACATGGATAATTTAGCAAAAGACCTATTTGAGAAAGTGACGAAAGCACTAGAGGCTTAAGTTAAGTGTTCTCAAGGTTAACGGTTAATTTATAAGCTGTTTACTGATAAAGAAAAGTCATCAGTGGTAGAGAATATCTGCCACTGATTTTGTGTTTCTGGTTCATCGAATTTTCGATAAACTAGAGCAGTTTCAAGCTCAGTTCCACTGTCAGACATCGTTAAGTGCCAAAGAATACTGGCACTGTATATTTATACAGGTATCGTATGAATCACTATATTTTCCAACTTAACATCTCATATCAACAGTTTTTGGCCAGTTATTCAGGTGTGGCTAGTAAAGTTCAAGTGATAACAACAACCGGTTTACGCTTACAATTACCAGCAACTCGATTCAGACCACTTCTTACACAAACAGGAGTCAGAGGACAGTTTAGGCTTACAACTGACCAAAAAAATAAGTTTATAAAGTTGGAAGCTCTGTAAAGCTCGACATGCCCAGTGACTTAAAAGGAATCTTAATCACATAATCAAACATTTCACCTCTTACCACCTCCAAAACAATTAACTATTTTTCAATAATGCTTTTACAATAAACGAATGCATTACCTTTGCTTAACTCGTTAGTAGAAGTGGGCTTTACAGCGCGAATTCAAACACCAGCTTAAGTGATCCCCCTATAATAAAATACAATTCTAATTGTGGAGTGTGACTATGACCGCACGTGAAACTGTGGTTCCAGTTTTACTTGAAAAAGTGTACAAACTCATTCAAGACAAACTTGACCTTGCTCATCGACCTCTCGTAACTCAACTTGCTCAACATTTGTTTAGTAATGTTTCTCAAGACGATTTAATCCAAAGAAACGAATCTGATTTATATGGTGCTGTAGTTAGCTTATGGCATCACATCAACGAAAAAAAACCTGACGAAATTTCTGTTCGAGTATTTAATCCAACAGTAAGTCGCCAAGGTTGGCAATCTACTCACACTATCGTTGAGATAGTGGTACCAGACAGCCCATTCCTCGTTGATTCTGTAAAAATGGCATTAACACGCCTCGATCTTTCTTCTCACCTTATGCTGCATAACCCAACGCAAATTGATCGTTCTGGCGCCGGAAATGTGGTTGGCGTGAGTAACAATAAAGGCGCTTTCCAGTCGCTTTTTCATATCGAAGTGGATCGTCTTAGCAGTAAAGCTGAAATGACAGCGCTTAAAACGGAACTACTGGATATTTTCACAGATACTAGCTTAGTTGTGAATGACTGGCTTAAAATGGTTGAAAGACTTGAAGAAGTAACGAATAAAGTTGAAAAGCAAAAAGATAGCATACCAGTTGATGGTCAGCGCTTTGATGAAACGTTGGCGTTCCTTCGTTGGTTAGGTGAACACAACTTTACCTTTATGGGCTACAAGGAATATGACCTTGTGACTGTGAATGGTGACACTGAACTGCAACCGACTAAAGAGCAAGGTCTTGGTTTGTTCGCAAATTCAGATCGCGTACGTAATGTTAAGTTGTCGGAGTTTTCTGATTCGGCACGCTTAGAGGCAAAAAAACCTTATGTACTCATTCTCACCAAGGGAAACACGGCTTCACGTATTCATCGCCCTGCTTACAATGATTATATCGGTATTAAGAAGTTTGATAAGAATGGAAAAGTAATCGGTGAGCATCGTTTTACCGGTCTTTATACCTCTGCCGTTTACAATCAAACTGTTGAAACGATTCCACTGGTTCGTGAAAAAGTAGAGCGTATTATAGAGGCGAGTGGTTACCGTGAGGGATCGTACTCTTACAAAGCACTGCATAACATTCTTGAAAATTACCCGCGTGATGAATTGCTTCAAGCTCGTGAAGAAGAGCTACTGGAAGTAGGTACTGGCGTTGTGCAAATGCAAGATCGTGACCTTCTACGCTTGTTTGTTCGTAAAGACCCGTTTGGTCGCTTCTTTAGCTGTATGGTTTATGTAACAAAAGATCGTTACAACACTGAACTTCGTCGTCAAACACAGCGCATCTTGAAGCAGTACTTTGGCTGTGAACAAGAAGTTGAATTTACAACGTATTTCTCTGAAAGCCCGCTGGCGAGAACGCACTATATTGTTCGTGTTGATAACAACAACATGGATGTGGACGTGAAAACAATTGAGCAGAATTTAATGGAAGTATCGTCTACGTGGGATGACCGCTTATCTGAGTCAATCATTGCTAACTTTGGTGAAAGCAAAGGGCTTCCGCTCTCTAAAGAGTACATGCGTGCGTTCCCACGCTCGTACAAAGAAGACATGATGCCTGGTTCTGCGGTGGCCGATATCGAGAGTTTGGAAGCATTAAGCGAAGATAACAGACTTGGTATGCTGTTCTACCGTCCTCAAGAAGAAGCAGCAGATTCGAAAGCCGTTCGTTTGAAACTGTTTTATCACAGTGACGAGCCAATTCACCTTTCTGAAGTAATGCCAATGCTTGAAAACTTTGGTCTACGTGTGATTGGCGAATCTCCTTACGAAGTGCGTAAGACCAATGGTTTAACTTATTGGATCTTGGACTTTTCAATGTTGCATAAGAGCGACAAGACCGTTGATCTTCGTGAAGCTCGTGATCTTTTCCAACAAGCCTTTGCTGCTATCTGGGCAAGAGAGTTAGACAGTGATGGTTTTAACCGCTTAGTACTTGGAGCAGGCCTATCCGGTCGTGAAATCTCAATCCTACGTGCTTATGCTCGTTACATGCGTCAAGTTGGCTTCCCATTCAGCCAACAATACATTGAAGACACATTGTCTCATTACCCTGAGCTAGCGAAAGGGTTAGTGAGCTTGTTCGGCAAGCGTTTCGATCCAAAACTGAAAGGCAGCGCGAAAGGTCAACAAGATCTTATCAAGAAGATTACGGAGCAGCTTGATCATGTAGAAAGTTTGGATGATGATCGTATCATTCGTCGTTACATGGAAATGATCACTGCGACACTTCGTACTAACTATTACCAGTTAGACGAAAACAAACAGTTTAAACCTTGGTTGGCTCTGAAAATGAGACCAAGCGAGATTCCAGATATTCCGGCTCCTGTCCCTGCATTCGAGATTTTTGTTTATGCGCCTGATATAGAAGGTGTGCATTTACGCGCAGGTAAAGTCGCTCGTGGTGGTTTGCGTTGGTCAGATCGTCAAGAAGATTTCCGTACTGAGATTCTAGGCTTAGTTAAAGCACAGCAAGTTAAGAACACAGTAATTGTCCCAGTTGGTGCTAAAGGTGGTTTCGTTTGTAAACGCCAGCACACAATGTCTGGCCGTGATGAAATCTTCGCTGAAGGTCAACGTTGTTACAAACGTTTCATTCGTGCATTACTGGATGTATCTGACAACATCATCGAAGGCGAGGTTATTCCTCCTAAGAGCGTGATTCGCCACGATGAAGATGACCCTTACTTGGTTGTTGCAGCCGATAAAGGTACCGCGACATTCTCAGATATCGCCAACTCAGTAGCTGGAGAGTACAACTTTTGGCTGGGTGATGCATTTGCATCTGGTGGCTCAAACGGTTACGACCATAAAGCAATGGGCATCACGGCTAAAGGTGGCTGGGAATCGGTTAAGCGTCACTTCCGTGAAATGGGTATCAACTGCCAAACGACAGATTTCACTGCAATTGGTGTGGGTGATATGGCGGGCGACGTGTTTGGTAACGGTATGCTGCTATCTAAGCACATTCGTCTGCAAGCTGCGTTTAACCACATGCACATCTTCATTGACCCGAATCCAGATTCAGCATCCAGTTGGGTAGAGCGTGATCGTCTGTTTAATCTGCCTCGTTCAAGCTGGGAAGATTACAATAAGGACCTGATTTCTCAAGGTGGTGGCATCTTCTCTCGTCGCGCGAAATCTATCCCTTTAACGCCTGAAATTCAGAAAATGCTGGGCACCAAAAAAGCATCAATGGCGCCAAATGATTTGATCAAAGCGATCTTGTCTATGAAAGTGGATCTACTTTGGAATGGCGGTATTGGTACTTATGTTAAGTCTTCAAACGAGACTCATACCGATGTAGGTGATCGTGCAAATGACATGCTTCGCATTGATGGCCGCGACCTAAAAGCTAAAGTTGTTGGCGAAGGTGGTAACTTAGGTATGACTCAGCTGGGTCGTATTGAATATGCGCTAACAGGTGGCCGAGTTAATACTGACTTTGTTGATAATGTTGGTGGCGTAGACTGTTCGGATAACGAAGTGAACATTAAAATCTTCTTGAACGGGTTAGTGTCTAATGGTGATCTCACCGTTAAACAACGTAACCAAGTTCTAGAGTCGATGGAAAATGAAGTAGGCGAAATCGTACTCGATGATGCCTACTGCCAAGCTGAATCTATTTCGGTTACTGAGCATCAAGGTGTTGGCTTAGTGAAAGAACAAATCCGCTTCATCCACACAATGGAAAAAGCAGGGTACTTGGATCGTGGTTTGGAATACATTCCTGACGATGAAACTTTGCTAGAGCGTGAGAAGCAAGGCCAAGCGCTAACAAGGCCAGAGCTATCAGTGCTGATTGCTTATGGTAAAATGGTACTGAAAGAAGATCTTGTGAATGATGATATTGCGAATGATGAGTTTCATGCTCAGCAACTGATGCAATACTTCCCAACTGAGTTACGCCGTAACTATCATCAACACATGGATAACCATCCGTTGCGTGCTGAGATCATTGCTACTGCACTTGCAAACCAAATGGTTAATGAGATGGGCTGTAACTTCGTGACTCGCTTGCAAGAAGAGACAGGCGCAAATATTGTTGAGATTGCAAATGCTTACGCGGCATCTCGTGAGATTTACGGTCTAGGCAAAGTTCTGAAAAGCATTCGTGAGTTGGATAACATCTCAAGTTCTGAAGCTCAATATGAGTTGCTTTATCATGTGCGTCGCACGTTGCGCCGTCTAGCGCGTTGGTTGCTAAGAAACCGTAATGGTAAGCAATCAGTGAATGCATTGATTGAACTTTACCAAGGGGATGTGGCTGCTATTACTGAGAAACTGGATGAAAACCTAGTGGCTTCAGAAGTAGAAGAGCACCAGGCAATGGCTCAGGTGTGGATTGATCAGGGAGTAACTGCAGAACTGGCCAATTCGGTGGCTCGTTTGTCTAGCTTGTACTCAGCACTGGATATATCAACAGTAGCTCGAGAAACGGGTAAAACAGTACAACAAGCGTCTAAGCTTTACTTCAACCTTGGTGACCGTTTGTCTCTGCACTGGTTCTTGAAACAAATCAATGGCCAAGCAGTGGACAACAACTGGCAAGCGCTGGCACGTGCGGCATTCAGAGAAGATCTGGACTGGCAGCAACGTCAGCTAACTGGCCAAGTGCTTAATTGCGGTTGTGGTGCCGACCTTGATGTGATTAAAGCGTTGGATGATTGGATGGAAAGTAACTCTGTTTCTCTACATCGTTGGGAAAGTATCTTGAACGAATTCAAAGTCGGTTCGGTTCATGAGTTTGCTAAGTTCTCAGTAGCGTTGCGAGAGTTGATGCTATTGAACTTAAACTGCATGTCGACAGACTAGCGATTAGATAAAAACGAAAAGAAACAAGGGCAGGCCATTAGGTCTGCCTTTTTCGTTTAGCTGGATAATGAATGACGCTCCAATTACTTCGTCGAGTCACTTATGCTTGGTCAAGTTAGCTTCTAATTGGCCGAGTTGACTGATGCTCGTTACATGAATAATAGTCAACTGGATCATTTGTTGGGGGATACGATAACGTTTGCTTAATAGTAAGCCTCTTTCTTTAGCTAACTCGATTAACTTACCTTTACAGGCAGTAATAGATTGAATAGTTGGGTAAATAAGTAAATAATATCGCCCCGTTTACACGGCGCTTTTTTCTATCGGAGGCACAATGCTTTACCGTCTAGCCAGAACTGGCTTTTTCCAACTTGATGCCGAAAAGGCACATGATCTTGCAATTCAAAATTTCAAACGCTTCACCGGTACACCTATTGATCTTTTGTATCGCCAACAATTACCTCACCGACCTGTAGAGTGCATGGGTCTTACTTTTAAAAACCCAGTTGGCCTTGCTGCCGGCCTAGACAAAAACGGCGAATGTATTGATGCATTTGGCGCAATGGGTTTTGGTTTCGTGGAAGTAGGGACTGTTACTCCTCGTCCACAAGCAGGTAATGACAAACCACGTTTGTTCCGTCTTGTTGAAGCCGAAGGTATTATCAACCGCATGGGCTTTAACAACCTTGGTGTCGATAACTTGATTGAGAACGTTAAGAAGTCAAACTACGACGGCATTTTAGGTATCAACATCGGTAAGAACAAAGACACACCAATTGAGAAGGGTGCGGAGGATTACCTGATCTGTATGGAGAAGGTATATCAATACGCAGGTTACATTGCGGTAAATATCTCTTCACCAAATACTCCAGGACTTCGTTCATTACAATATGGTGAAGCTCTTGATGATTTATTGTCTGAATTGAAAACCAAGCAATCTGAATTAGAAGCGAAGCATGGTAAATATGTCCCGCTTGCTCTTAAGATCGCTCCAGATCTAAGTGATGACGAAATCAGCCAGATTTGCGAATCATTGATCAAAAATAAGATCGATGGTGTGATCGCAACCAACACAACATTAGATCGCAGTATTGTTGATGGCATGAAGCATTGCGACGAAGCGGGTGGCCTAAGCGGACGTCCAGTTCAATCTCGCAGTACTGAAGTGGTTCGTAAACTCCACGAAGAGTTGGGTGACCAACTGCCGATCATTGGGGTAGGTGGCGTTGACTCTTATGTTGCTGCAAAAGAGAAAATGATGGCTGGCGCTAAGCTTGTACAAGTTTACTCTGGTTTCATTTACAAAGGTCCAGGCCTTGTAGGCGACATCGTCAAAAATTTATAATCTTCAAAAAGCTTTTATCCTTATAAAAGCGACAATCTGGCATCGTCTTGTTAAAAGAGACACTGTAACTCACTGAGTTGTAGAGAAAAGCGATAAGAAAGAGGAATTCATTTCCTCTTTTTTTTTGCCTATTGCTCAGTAAAATTACTGTAATTGAAGGTAATTTTGCGTTTTACCTAACGGAATGGTTCAACAGTGTGAGACGAAATGATGCTTAAACCTAGCGATACATGGAATTGGTATTATGATGATCAGCAATGTTCATTAATGCTAAACCTCGGAGAGGATATGGTTTTTAAAACGAATCTGGTCCGCAACAAGCTGGTGGACTGCGCGTTTAAAAATAATGAATTCACTGTTGATGATGCATCTGCATACCAAACCTTCAAAGAACAAATTTCTGGCTTAGATCTATCTGAGCCTCGTCAAGCTGAACTGGCACTCTATTGTGTGGCAGCAAAGCGCTTCCATAAGCCTGTACAGCCTAAGAGTTGGTTTTTCGACTCACAAGGCACTGGCCATGAATATCCTCAAGAAGGGGATATTGTACAAATGAATAACGAGCATAGCTTAGGGTATTTCATTGTATTAGAAGTGGGAGAGTGTGCGAGCCTATGTGCATTTGTCGACCTAGAAGAGTTCCTGCTGACGCCTTCAAAAGGGCTGCGCTTTGGAGACTCAATCAAAGTGATGCACGATAGAATGGTAGACGCGAATACTATCCTGCATAAAACACACATAGCGATGGTAGGTTAGCTTCTAATCTAGTATGTCATTTAACGTTCCTCACTAGACAAAACTCACAGAAACCTTCCTCATAATCGGCTTAATAGCCGATTTTTTTGTGCCTAAAAAATCTCATCTTGATAAATACATCACCTCCCAATCATATAAATAGTGAACTTATGGCTATTTTTTCACCTTAATTTCTGCCTATTTCCACTACTAGAAGTGGAAATTGCCTGCCTTTATTCCTTGTTTTAAGTCTTTTGTAACTCAATTTCATCCATAAATCCTTTCTGGTATATACCAATTTTAAGGTGAATATAAATTCACGTCACTACTTTGGTTAATAGATGGTCAGAAATGGAGTTGGTTTGATAGGTCTTGTGTCCTCAGGGGGTGTGGGTAAGCGATCGCTTCAACACTGTGCATTTGCTAGCCAGTTAGTTGAAAGATTCAATGAAAATCCGAGTTTAGTGTGATGCTCTAGTAGCAAATTCAGGTATAATCGAGCTAATTTTTATCAATAAAAGAACACTATGAATCAATATCTAGCGGTTACCTCAAACGGCCTTGAGAATTTATTAGTTGAAGAACTAACCCAACTAGGGATTACAAACGCAAAACCTGTTCAAGCAGGTGTTAAATTCAAAGCGACCAATGAGCAAATTTATCGTTGTTGTTTATGGAGCCGTCTGGCTTCTCGATTTGTACGTGTCCTTTCTGAATTCACTTGTATGGACGACATGGATTTGTACCTATCAACCACTGCGGTTAACTGGGTAAATCAATTTCACAGCTCTAAGCGTTTTGTTGTTGACTTCAATGGTACGAACAACGAAATCCGCAACAGCCAATACGGTGCGATGAAAGTAAAAGATGCCGTTGTCGATTGCTTCGAGAAAAAGTCTTTGCCACGTCCTTCAATCAGCAAAGAGAACCCAGACGTTCGTATTCACGTTCGTCTACACCGCGATAAAGCGATTCTTGGTGTTGATATGGTAGGTAGCGGTCTTCACCAACGTGGTTACCGTCCTGAATCAGGTCGAGCACCATTGCGTGAAACTCTTGCTGCAGCGATTCTTCTTCGTAGTGGTTGGGATGCAACGAAACCTTTCCTTGACCCTATGTGTGGTTCAGGCACGTTAGTGATTGAAGCGGCGATGATGGCTGCAAACATGGCTCCAGGTGTTAAACGTCAGAAGTGGTGTTTTGAATCACTAGAAGATTTTGAACCAGAGCTATGGGCTGAAGTGAAAGCTGAAGCGAATGTTCAAGGCCGTCGTGGTGTTAAGAAAGTGGAATGTAAGTTCTATGGCTACGACAATGATGAACGCATGATCAAAACAGCGCGCGACAATGCTCGTCGTGCCGGTGTTGAAGAGTTGATTGAATTCGAAGTAGGTGATGCAGCAAAACTTAAACGCCCTACAGAATTTAACGATGGTGTGATTGTATCAAACCCACCTTATGGTGAGCGTTTAGGTACAGAGCCGGGCCTAATTGCACTTTACACGGCATTCGGTGCACAGCTTAAAGCGGAATTTGGCGGTTGTAACGCGTCTATCTTCTCTAGTTCAGACGAACTACTTAGCTGCTTACGCATGCGTGCAGACAAACAGTTCAAATTGAACAACGGTGCGTTACCGTGTCACCAAAAAAATTACTCAATCTCAGATCGTCCGATGTCAGAGCGTCCGACAGGCGAGCAAGAACAATTGATTGCGCCTGATTTTGCGAACCGTCTTAAAAAGAATATCGGTAAAATAGGCAAGTGGGCTAAGAAAGAGCAATTAGATTGTTACCGTATCTATGATGCGGATTTACCAGAATACAATGTAGCGATTGACGTATATCCAGGTCACCTAGTGATTCAAGAATACGCAGCTCCTAAAGACGTACCAGAAGATAAAGCAAAACGTCGTCTAACCGATATCATCCGTGCAGCTATTCAAGTGACTGGCGTTGAAGCGAACAACGTTGTGCTTAAAGTGCGTCAGAAACAGAAAGGTCGTTCTCAATATCAAAAAATGGCTCAAGACTCATCGAACCTAGAAGTGAATGAATACGGCGTTAAGTTGATTGTTAATCTTCACGATTACCTAGATACGGGCTTATTCCTAGATCATAAGATCACTCGTCGTCGTATTGGTGAGATGGCCGCAGGTAAAGATTTCCTAAACTTGTTTGCTTACACAGGTAGTGCATCTGTTCATGCTGCTGTGGGCGGCGCACGTTCTACAACAACAGTAGATATGTCTAATACCTATCTAGAGTGGGCAAAACAGAACATGGAGCTTAACGGACGTGTTGGTCGTCAACATCAGTTCGTTCAAGCTGACTGTCTACAATGGCTGGCTAAAGAGCAGGGTTCTTACGATCTGATCTTTATTGATCCACCAACATTCTCGAACTCAAAGCGTATGGATCAATCTTTTGATGTTCAGCGTGATCACATTCAGTTGATGGAAAACCTTAAACGTCTTCTTCGTGAAGAAGGCACGATAGTGTTCTCTAACAACAAACGTCACTTTAAAATGGACGTGGAAGCTCTAGAGGAGTTAGGTCTTAAAGCTCAGAATATTTCAGCTAAAACACTTCCATTGGACTTCTCTCGCAATAAGCACATTCATAACTGCTGGTTGATTACACACAAGTAATCAAAGAGATTGTATAAGGATATAGAGTGCTGACTCTCTACAGTACAGAAGGGTGCCATCTATGTGAGATGGCATTCCAACTCACGGAACAGTTAAACATTAGCCATCACGTCAATGTTGTCGACATAGCATTTGATGATGAGCTATTTTCCCGTTACGGGGTCACTATTCCGGTACTCAAATTTGAAAGCTCTGATTGTACTCAAAGCTCAGAGCTTAACTGGCCATTTGGCTTGTTAGAACTTAATGATTGGTTAAAAAAGAATGGCATTACTTACAATTCATAACGGGCAATTAGCGTTTGGCGATCACCCGTTATTAGATCGTGCGGATTTTGCGTTGCAAGAAAACGAACGTGTGTGTTTAGTAGGGCGCAATGGCGCGGGTAAGTCGACATTGATGAAAATCCTATCTGGGAACATCATCATGGACGACGGCAAGATGCAAATCACGCAAGATGTGGTTGTGTCTCGTCTGGAACAAGATCCACCGCGTAATGAGCAAGGTACCGTTTATGATTACGTTGCTGGTGGCCTAGCGGAAATCGGTGAACAGTTGAAGATCTACCATGATCTTTTGGATCTCATCGGTACTGATCCGAGTGAAAAGAACCTAAACCGTCTTACTCGTGTTCAAGAGCAGTTGGATCATGCCAACGCATGGCGTTTCGAAGATCGAGTAAGTAACGTAATGGCGGCGCTTAATCTAACTGCTGAGACAAAACTGACCGATTTGTCTGGTGGCTGGCAACGTAAAGCGGCCCTTGCTCGTGCACTTGTGTGTGACCCAGACGTTCTACTTCTAGATGAACCGACTAACCACTTGGATGTCGCGACTATTGAATGGTTAGAAGGCTTCCTGAAAGACTTCCGTGGCTCAATCATCTTTATTTCGCATGACCGTGCGTTCATTAAGTCGATGGCAACACGCATCGTCGACCTTGATCGCGGCAAACTGAGCTCGTTTCCTGGCGATTATGAAAACTACCTATTAGAGAAAGAAGAAGCGTTGCGTGTTGAAGAAATGCAGAATGCTGAATTCGATAAAAAGCTTGCTCAAGAAGAAGTTTGGATTCGTCAGGGGATCAAAGCTCGTCGAACTCGTAACGAAGGCCGTGTACGTGCACTGAAGAAGCTGCGAGAAGAACGCATCAATCGTCGTGAAGTGCAGGGTAAAGCGGTTATCCAGATTGATGATAGTCAACGCTCAGGCAAGATTGTATTCGAAGCCGAAAATCTTAACTTTGGCTTTGAAGGCAAAGAAATTGTTAAGGACTTCAACTTCAACATTATGCGTGGCGATCGTATTGCTCTGATTGGCCCGAATGGTTGTGGTAAGAGTACGGTACTTAAGTTGCTTCTTGACCAACTTAAACCTGATTCTGGTCGCTTGCACTGCGGTACTAAACTTGAAGTGGCTTACTTCGACCAATACCGTGAAATCCTAGACCCGGAGAAGTCAGTTATCGATAACTTAGCGGATGGCAAGCAAGAAGTGACAGTCGGTGGCCGTGAGCGCCATGCACTGAGCTATTTACAAGATTTCTTATTCTCTCCTAAACGTGCTCGTACTCCTGTTAAAGCGCTATCTGGTGGTGAGAAAAACCGTCTGTTATTGGCGCGTATTTTCCTTAAGTCGAACAACTTGTTGATTCTCGATGAGCCAACCAATGATCTAGATATCGAAACTTTGGAACTTTTAGAAGATTTGCTTGCCAACTATCAGGGTACGCTTCTTTTAGTAAGCCACGATCGTCAATTTGTAGATAACACAGTGATGACAAGTTGGATCTTTGAAGGTAACGGCGTGATTGAAGAATTTGTTGGTGGCTACCACGATGCTCAGCAGCAAAGAAAGCAGGCATTAGAGTACCGACAGGTTGAAAAGCCATCAAAGCCTGAGAAAGTAGTTGAGGAAACTCCCAAAACTGCCCCAGTTAAGGCTAAACCTAAGAAGTTATCGTATAAGCTACAACGAGAACTCGAAGCGTTACCAATGCGTTTAGAAGAATTGGAAACTCAAATTGAAACTCTTCAGGAAGAAGTCAACGATCCAAGCTTCTTTTCAAAATCTGTAGAGCAGACACAACCAGTATTAGATAAGCTATCTGCAGCAGAGCAGGAGCTTGAAGTTGCTTTTGAGCGCTGGGAAGAGCTCGAGGCACTACAACAGGAAAGTTAAGAAGTAATAATGACTTGTACTAAATTTAAATTAACATCAGTTGCAGCATTGGTTTTTGCCGCAACTAACGCCAACGCTGCGCTTTACAAGGTAGTTGAAGTCACTCCTCCGATTACAGGTGCGTCTGAGATCTTTGGTGTTGCGATTCAACCTGGTGCTGCTACCGATGGAACGAACGACCTTGCATTAGGATGTTTTGACTCTGCAGCGACTAACTGTGAGGACAGTACATTTAAACTGGCTGGCGAGACACGAGATACTGTCGAAGGCATCAGTTATCGCGAAGAAGTCCCTTTCGCTATGGACGCTGCGTTCCAATACCTTCAAGAGTTCGATGACTTTGAAAACTACTGTAACCGTGAATTAAGATATTCAACATGTGAAGCTTGGGCTACAGATCATTGGAACGCTTGGAGCAAAGAGCGGACAGATCTTACTTATGTGAATGCAAAGGCTTTTGTTGAAGGTGGGGATACATTTACAAGCCGAAACACGGTCATTAACTCACTGTATGCTCAATCTGCGACAGAAGTTGAACCTTTGGGTGTTAAATCAGAAGGCGGTATCCGTAATACTGCCCTTCATACTGATTCGGTAGCTCCAGTTGGTTCTTCGGAAACTCGTGCGTGGCGAGCAATTAAAGCGAGCAATGGTACCGTTTATAATGTAGGTAGTGTTTCCGAAGACCGTGGTACGACAGATACCTCTAAACCCGATAAAGTATTTAGTTCTAAAGCTGCGATTTGGGATGGTACGACGACTAAACTAATCGATTGGGATAACAACTCTGCTTTTCCAGCGAAAACGGGTGACTTCTTTGCTCAAGGTAGTATGCGTTCTATCGCAGAGTCAAATTCCGTTTTTTATGGTGTAGGTTATAACACTACAGATGGTAGTGGTGACCTACAAGATATGGATGCGGCGGTTTTTATCAGTAAATCTCTGGACTTGTCTGATAGCAGTAACACATGGGTAACTAAATCGATTAGTGGTGCAGCGGTTAACTCGAACTCATCTGATGACTATAAGTACAGTAACTCAGTAGCGACCGATATTAACGATAGTTTGTTCGCTGTTGGTTACTCGAAGCGTAACGGCTATGTACCAGAGAGTGGTAGCGCAGGTAACAAGATGTTCGTTGTGACAGATGCGTCTGCATCTACTCCTACTGCAACATATCTTTCTGGTGGTATCTTCTTCGGTGGCTCAAGTGGTGAAGCTAAAGCTGTGAACAACTTCAATGAGTTTGTGGGTCAGATTGACGCAGAAACGACTCGTGAGGTTGATGGTAGTGAGCGTAGGCATCGTGGTTTTATCTACCCGTACAATGTCGATTCCTCGAAAGATGAGCGTCGTGTAGACATCTTTAACGGCCAAGCTTGGTGGTTAGATGATCTAACCAATGATGGTAACGTTTCTGGAAGTAACAACCAGTTCCGAATTATTGACGCAACTGACATTAATGATGCAGGTGTGATTTCAGCAACAGCTATCAAATGTACCGTTGGTGGTAAAGTTCAAGCGTATGATACAACATCTCATAACTCTTATTGTGGTGGCGCTGCATCTAACGCAGTAGAAGAAGTTGTTGCGGTTAAACTGGTTCCAATAGCTGGTGCTACTAAAGATGATATTCAAACTCGTAGTGCCGACTCAGAGAAAGTAGATCGCCAAGGTGGTAGCCTAGGCTGGTTAACTTTGACTGTGTTTGCTCTGTTAGGGTTCCGTAGAAAATTTAAATAATTTCACCTCATGAGCCCGAGTTCACAATTCTGAACTCGGGCTTTTTTTCGCCTTGAGAAAAGTGAAAAATTGATCGATTCTTAAAGTTGGAGTTACAAAAACTCCTCAAAGTTGTAATCATTATATGTTAGTAAATCAACACCCGTATGAGGACTGCACGATGAAGAGACAGAAGCGAGATCGACTAGAACGAGCACAATCTCAAGGCTACAAGGCTGGTTTGAATGGTAGGTCGCAAGAAGCTTGCCCATACAGCCAAATGGATTCTAGATCGTATTGGTTAGGTGGCTGGCGAGATGCTAAAGATGATAAGCATTCAGGTCTCTATAAGTAGATAGGGCGTAACGTATTCCAAAATCAAGGCTCCATTGCCTGTTGTTAACTACAACAGCTGGGGCTTTGTTAGTTTCTGAAAGAGATATTTAAAATGATACAGATACTAGAGGCGGGCTAGTAACTCTGAGCGCGTTATCTAGAGTCTTACTATAGCTGGTGGACATATATAGGTTTAATAAGTTCTCAGCATATTTTAATGCACTATAACTAAACTTATTGAGGTAAAAATAAAGCGGTCAGCGACCACTTTATTATAACTTTAACGATTCGATTAGAATGCTGACGTATCTTGGAAAAGGCCAACTTTCAAATCTTTAGCAACATAGATCTCTTTACCATCAACAAGTACGCGACCATCAGCAAGACCCATCACCAAGCGGCGGTTAACAACGCGTTTCATGTGGATCTCATAAGTGACTTTTTTCGCTGTAGGTAGAATTTGACCTGTGAATTTCACTTCGCCAACACCTAGAGCACGGCCTTTACCTTTGCCGCCAACCCAACCAAGGTAGAACCCAACAAGCTGCCACATTGCGTCAAGGCCTAGGCAACCAGGCATTACTGGATCGCCAGGGAAGTGACAGTCAAAGAACCATAGGTCAGGAGTAATATCCAGCTCAGCAAGAATCAACCCTTTACCGAAATCACCTTCAGTCTCAGACATTTTTGTGATGCGATCCATCATCAACATGTTCGGTGCTGGTAGTTGAGGACCTTCTGGCCATAGTTCGCCCTGGCTTGATGCTAGAAGATCTTCGCGAGTGTAAGAATCACGTTTGTTTTGCATTATCAATTACTCCGATTTTTGATAGGTGCATATTAGTGAACAGGTGTACGCTAAACAAGTCCGATCAGTACTAGACAAACCAGTTTTTAATGCGTCCAACAATTCCAATACGGTGTTCATGTCTTTCAAAGTTTTCAATACGTTCTGCTATTTTGCTCAGTACGTTTTCTTGTTCATCGTCTCTAAATGGTTTGTTCATAATCAGAGGAATAGCTTCATCTACATTAGACACAGACCAAATATGGAATTCTTCATTTTTGATGCTTTCAATGAGATCAGGTTTCAGAGCCAGATGCCTTAAGTTAGATCTTGGAAGGATCACGCCTTGTTCGCCAGTTAAGCCATTGTGTTTACACACATGATAGAAGCCTTCAATTTTTTCGTTTAGACCGCCTACCGCTTGTACGCGACCGAATTGGTCAACAGCGCCTGTAACCGCTATTTGCTGGTTAATAGGGTACTCAGAAAGCGCACTTACTAACGAGCATAACTCAGCTAGAGAAGCGCTATCTCCGTCGACTTCGCAATACGACTGTTCAAATACCACGGAAGCTGCATATGGCAGGGGATCTTCTAAGTTGAGCGAACTGCTCAAAAACGCTTGCATGATCATCATGCCTTTCGCATGAAGGTTACCACCAAGTTCGGCTTTACGCTCAACATCGGCAATATCACCATCACCAAAATGAATGACACATGAAATACGTGCAGGTTCACCATACGATATAGGGTGTCCCGGTACATCAATAACAGTCAGACCATTAACTTGACCTACTTGTTCACCCTTTGTTTCGATAATGACTTGGCCATCTCGAATATCATCAAGAGCACGCTCAGGCAGATATGATTCACGGTTGTACTTGTGTTGCTGAGCTTGTTGAACATGGTGAAGGTCAATTTCTCCGTTATTAGCTTCAATCACAGCTTCGTTCAGCAATGCGTTGTGCCAAATAGGGCACAACGGAATATAGCTTTGATCTTCGGTCTCCCTGGCGCCAGCGCTAAGAATTCCAATTAGCGCCTGTTGCGTAATTGTTGGCAAGCTATAACGTTGCTGAAGCCATTTTAGATAACCAAGATATTGAGTCAAAGTGTCGTGTGAAAGCTTGATGTCTTGTTCAATTTCACTGAATAGGCAAAAACCGGTTTGAATATCACTATCTAGATAATCAAGGTCCCCTAATTGAGATCTGTCTCCAACAACAATCAGCTTAATGTCATAAGTGAGAGGTAAAACCGGAGATTGGTTTAAGTGTTCAGGGTTACTACTGATTGGTTCTACCGCATCACCAAGGAGCGCAGACTTTAACAATAGCCAGCTTCCCGGGTTTGCCAAGATCAAGTTTGCTGAAACGATCAGGTAGCCGTTGTTTGCTCTAGCCAGTAAGCCGGGTTTTGTCGCAACAACTTTACCGTCTTTTGATTGAACCTGGTTAAACAAAGAAATAGCATTTAACGATTCAGTTTTTATTACAGGCTGTGTTTGATCATCTAAAGCAGTAACTAAAGATTCGACAATCATCTGACGATAGATAGAATTGTCTGGAGCGTTTACAAGTAAAACACGCGAAAGGTTAGATAAGCGAGTAAAACGGGTTAAGGCGTCTCTAAATCTATGTTGAATGTTTGAAAACGGGAAAGGCGAGATGTCAGGGAATTGCTCTAATTGAGCGTTATATTCGTCGTACTGAGGCGTAACATGTCGCCAATCTACTTGAGTCATTTAATTTTCTGATTACGATAATGAGGTAGGGATTATATAGAAAAACCGATCTCGCTTGTAGCTCTATGTTGTAGTTACAGTTCACTATGCCAAAATAAGTATTATCTTGGTCTATTCTTACAAGACAATAATTGTTAAACAGCCCATTATGGGTTACGCTGTCACTAGGATTAACTCTCGAGATTAGACATGAAATATCAGCAACTTGAAAATCTAGAATGTGGTTGGAAATGGAACTATCTGGTCAAAAAATGGAAAGAAGGTGAAGTGATCACCTGCCATATTGATTCAAGTGAAGCTGAGGTTGCTGTACAAGCCTTATTGAAGCTCGAACACCAACCCACAGGTGTTCTTGAGTGGATATCTAATAATATCTCTCCAGAGCTCGATAACAAGCTTAAACAAGCGATCAGAGCCAAGCGAAAGCGTCACTTCAACGCAGAACAAGTTCACACGAAGAAAAAGTCGATCGACCTTGATTATCGTGTATGGGAGAAACTTTCCCAACGAGCTAACGAGCTTGGTTGCACGCTATCTGATGCCATCGAGTACTTAGTCAGTGAAGCATCTCGTAGTGAACAAGCGAGTAAGACAGTAACCAGTCTTAAAGAAGACCTGAGTAAACTCCTTTCTGACGATAAATAATCATCAACTGTAGTGGTGACATTATGATGTACGTAATCTTAATTGGTGCAATATTGGTTTTTTGGTTGGTCGCAATTGATAGGCCAGTATTAAAAATCAAATTTAACAATGGGGCGATCGAACAAGTTAAAGGTCATCTTTCACCCAGTTTTAAACACAACCTTGAAGAAATTGGTCATAAAAATCTCTTCAAGGGAGAACTTAAAGTATATGCCAAACGCTCTGGTTATAATCTCAAGTTCACTAAAGATGTACCTAAAAGCGTTCAGCAGCGCATTCGCAACGTATTCCCGCACAATGGATTTAAATCTAAAGGTTCAAAGAGGGCGTAATTGTCGAGAACTACGCCTTACCTAGTAAACTGTCATACTAAGTTAATTCTCAACCTATCTTAACTATTAGCATACTGTTCTTAACTTCCACTAGAGAGAACAGTATGAGATATTTAGTATTCTTATTGTGTTTTTTACCTCCGACCGCATTTTCCGATGATTCACTGATTAATCCTGTAGCAAAAAAGATCAAAGCTAGCGTCATTAAAGGGCTAAACAAGAGCAATACTGATATGTATGGCTATTGTGACCTAATGATCGAGATGAAGCACTCGAAGGGATACACAAGAATCAAAAAGGTGAGGACATCGGGTGATAGCAAAGTTTGCAAACAGGCTAAAAAGCATTTACCGAAAAAGAAAAAGTTCAAATACAGTTTTCCTGAAAAGTATATCCGCCTTCATATCACGGATTGATAACCTAGAGCACTATAACTAAAATTCTGTAAATTTATTGAAACAATTTCGTGAACCAATATCTAATTTCTATTAATATTCGTTTTGTTATCAAGGCAAGATATGCCAGAAAATAAATCTTAGGGCAAAGGAAAGTCACGGTTGTTGTTAGTAAATAAAAGTTATTCCCCTGAAGTCATAGAAATCTCTAGGAAAGTCTCGATGAACGTCGAGGCTCGTTTTACCAAATGGTTAATATCGCCACAATATAAACTAGAACAATCTACGGTTGATACGCTGCTGAGTTTAGAAAATAGATATTGTGATAGTGTCATTTTTGATGAAGCCGACCGTATTTCACATAACCAACGTATTTTATTACGTTGCGAACAAGACAGAGTGAATGCACATCGCGAGAAAGTCGTCGCGAAGCAACAAACACTACGATACGTTATTGATGATGTTAGCAATGCAGCCTCGGATCTAATGCTTGATAAGCTCCAAAGCACCTTAATAAGTTCGTTGTTTTCAGAATTACCAGATTACAATCAGCTTGCTAGCGTTGCTTATTCGCCATCTTTAAACTTTGCTAAACTCCATGAAATATCAGCTAAAAGTAGGTCATTGAGTTCAAGTTTAATCGAATTTGTTTCCAATCAAGAGTTTGCCGAGAAGTATGGAAAGAAATCTAAAGTCATTCTTGATCCTAAAGTTGCAGTTCGGCAGATAGGAATAGAAAATTGTCGTTTATTGTTTCCTTTGTTAATGAGCCAGCAACTGATTAAGTGGAATGATGGCAACATTAAACATATTGTTCCTAAGGTTTGGCAACACCTAGTCGTAACTTCAAACGTTACGCGGCTTAGACTTCAAGAAACCTCTGTAAAAGATCCTAATGTTGGTATCCTGCTTGGTGTGATACGAGTTTTGCCTTTATTCTTAATTTGTAACCACTTTTCTTCAACGTTTGAAGATGCACTGGTGAAAACCATGCTGGATTACCGAGATGCAAGTGATAGGCATGATGAATATTACGCTTGTACTGAAGTTCTACCCAATACACAGTTTCTTGAAGCAATGGTCAAGCCATTGGAACTCAAGTTACTTAAAAAACTTGTCGAATTTATTGATTGGAGCCCGGACAACCAATACATAAAGCACGCACTTCTTGAGGAAGTGAATGATATTCCAACTCTTGAACGAACCGTTTGTGGTGCAGCACTGGCTCAAGGTAGAAAATTCTCTGTGTATGAATCGTTAGATAATAGTAATTTATTTAACGCCAAACATCGGTCGTATTGGTTCTCTACAGTACAAATGGCGGCTGAGACGATAGGGCAAATACAACGTAAAGTTCCTGGCAAACTGACCACAGATATGTAGAAATAGAGAGAGTCACATTTAATGTGACTCTTTTTTTGTTGCAGTGTAACTTTTAATAATATGTTTTTTGTTAACGATTTAAGCTTCGCTAACCACTTGAAAAGTAAATGAGTCTTGCTTAGCACTCGCATGTTTAACGGGAATGCCTAGCTCTTGACAAGTCATTAGGACTTTCAGCTTTCTATCAACAGGGGCGTGTTCTGAAAGAATCACTGACCTCAAGCACTCTCTATTCAGATATAATTTATGCCCAACGATCTCTTCATCAGGCAATACCCATCGATATTCTTGCTCGAAACGCCAATTTGAATGTTTGATTTTAAATAATTCGGTACCTACCTTAGTCGTTTTATCATCTTTGGGAGGTGAATTAAAAACGGTGATGTCATCTTCATATTGGACTTTAAAACAGTTAAGGTCAGCTTTGCCGTTATAATAATTAAGATCATACTCGATACACATACCCCTGAAATTATCGCCATACTGTGACCACAATATTGGGTGATCACTAGATTGAGAAAAGCACATTACTTTGAAATCGTTTTGAAGGTTTTCGTTTAGCGCGAGGTTAGATTCAAAAGGGTTATTAAAAGTTTTTGCGTAATCAAACCACAACGAGCACTCAGATATTGACTGTATATTTCTATCGTGAAGAGATCTGAACTTATAAAGCCTAGGTAACATATCAAACACCTATCTCACAAAATTGCCTGATGTTAGCACTTATAATTACAATAAGAGTGAGAATGTATTGCATTTGATTGCTTAATCACCTTGTTTATTCATGTAACTGATTGATAGATCAAAGTTTAAACAAAAATAGTAGCTTGTTTAACTGTGTGGAACTAATTAAAGCTTCTCAGATTTTTTAATAAGATACAACGTAACTTTAATCATAGAGCAAGTTACGACTATAAAATCGAAGTCGAGTAGGGAACCTGAAGATTTAAAAGCCGAACTCGAAAAGAACGGCTTAATTTGAAATAAAGCTTACGATTGAATTGAGATTAGAAATGGTACCTTGCACCGATGTAAGCCGTTTGAGATGAAACATCGACGGAGTCTATTTCCACGCGGGCATTTCGGTAACCAAGATGAATGTCGATGTTGTCTGTAAGGATCGCACCAAGCTCACCGCCAACCTGATAAGCCGCTTCAGATTTAGAGCCTGACACTCCGAATGCTTTTGCTTCCATATCCATAGAACCAACGCCAGCTAATAGAGACACATACAGATCTAATACGTCACCTTTAACAATAAACTTAGGTTTAATATTTACGAAGAAAGCTTGGCCTTCAACATCCATTATGTCGCTATAATTAACTTTTCCAATTTTGCGGTACTCGGCCTCTAATCCCAGTTTGACAGCATCGTGCGTATTGAATTCGTAGCCACCAACTAAGTTATAGCTGAAGTCTGATAGATCAGATGAATCTTCAATTGCGCTACCACGGTATTCTAATTCAGTTTCATTATAAAATCCGGCATCGATGCCAGCGTAAAAATTACCAAGGTCTTTAGAATCGGTTTCATTGTTACTAGCAAGTGTGTATGTGTTCATCCCAAAAATGGTGAATAGTGATAGGGCGATTGTACTAATTTTCATATTAAGCCTTTTATATTATTGATTTAGAGAATATCTTAACAAAACAAAGGTCTTTGAACTATTAAAAGTTATATCTAACCACCTGATTTAAAAGATTATTATAGAACTCGCCGATTTTATGCGTTCTCCAACGTAGTCGAGGCAGTGGTTTAGGTTGACGTCTGATTTCAAGTTTCTTTAAAACAATAGGTTAAAGTTATAGTTATTCGCACTTGTGTTACTTTTTCTTCAAAAAGATATTGGTGTTCAGGAACTACGAACGTGATAGCTCAAGCTTTACCGTGAATAACTTCGGTGGACTGGAATTAAAACGCTTCGGCATTAAGCTCGTGAGGTTGATGAAATAATGGAAGATCAAGTCATGAAATCTGATGAACTCCAAGAAGTCATTAACTGGTTACACAACGATGTAGATAAAGCCGTTGATGATATTCCAATGATGTAGTAGCCAAGCGTCAGTACAAAAAAGTCTTCGACAGCTTAGAGTTATTAAAAGACATGCTGCTCATGAGTGAGTCCAACAATAACTATGTACAAATGCTCGGTTATCGAGATGACACAGACCAAGTTCAATGTATGGTGTCGAATGTTGTTGGCTTAAACTTCCAAGAAGTGAATGAACTTGCTGATGAGATATTCTTGGTTGGTGACTGGTTCATGTCAGTTACAAGCGTTGATAAAGATGAAAACCACAACGTAAAAATCTATGGGCCATATGAGACAGACCAACAAGCAATGGAACATGCACGTAAAACCTTGTCAGTAACAACGTTCAGAATCTCTGTATGAGCCCAGAAAGCCCCTCAAAATCAAACTAGCCTAAGTGCGTATTATGGGTTTGAATTATGTTGAGGGTTTGCTTTGCTTAACTGAATAAGAACGTGGGTGACTAACATGCTCAATGAGGAGGTCCGCTTGTCGGGCCTTTTTGATGCTCGTTAGGAAAATCGTTGTTAGAAGTTAACCCGTAACATAATTTGCACAATACGCATTTAGAACATTCTACTAGTTACCTCTCGTTCAATATCTCAAAATCGGTCTATTGAGCATGAACCGGTAATTATATTATGCTGAAAAACTTGCCCTGGGACAGGGGGGTTGCAGAATAATATAAATTGAACCACCCCTGTATTCGCAAGCATAGCGCGCCAGTGTTTGAGCGTTAGCGAGTTTGTTATCCAATGACATACCAGTTTGTTAAAAAATAACATACTTCCACCTTTTCAAATCTCTTTATTCGTTTGTTCTCGACCTTGAGTGATGACGACGAGCGGAGCTAGCGTAGGAGGAAGAACGATAGGGAGAGTACACTATCTTTAATAGTGTACTCTTGTCCGAATTTCGGAATATTTAACGGTCTATTCTTTTTCTTTTAGCTTCAAGTTTCCTGCCTCATCTAGCTCAACTTGTATCTTACCTTCGGCAAACTGCATCAGTAAAAAGTGAACTATGTCAGGTTCTCGAACAAAATCTTTTTTTTGCATTGTTAGCTCAAAGGATCTCTCTTTTAGTGCTTCTGCTTCTATGGTTTTGATTCTAATATTTTCAATTAATGCCTTTTTCATCAGTAACTTACCCTTAAAAAATTTTCTATAACTGACGTTTTTTTACTTTTTATTTTATCTTCTACGATCATATACAAAAGCTTAGTCTATACAATAGAACTGTTGACATGAAATATGTATACAATATACGCTTGGTTTCAATGTTATTTGATAACTGTATACATACTGGTTTTTTCTATGATAGATATGCTGAAAATATCGATACCTTTTAAGCGTGAATTTGTTACTAACACTCGTGTTTCTAAGACTGGCGAATGTATTGAGTACGTTAATATTATTGAATGCTCTCGTCGTGGTATTGGTCTCGAAGCTAAGTCTGTTCACTACAAGGGTGGGGAGCTAGATAACAAATATGAAGTAGCTGATTTACGTCACCCTTATGAGTCTCTTCCTACTCACTTTACTGGTATAGCTTTTAAGATTTTTCAAGGCACGTTACATAGGGCTCCTTGCATTGAGTTAAAGGGGTCTCCCGCAAAAATTATCCAAGGCCATAACGTTTTTGGGTCTACTTCTATAGCTCTCGGCTCTGACGAAATGCTTTCAGCTTTTGTTGCTAACTATCCTGATGTTTGGGACATGCTAGAACATACTCAAGCTACTCTTGATAGCCTTGATGCTACTTATTCTGCTCGTGTTGAAAATGAAAATAAGGCAAAGCAAGTTATCCATTGCCTTAAAAATGTATCGAATAATCAGATGAGAAAAAGTGTTCGAAATGAACATGAAACGACTTGTTACTTTACTCAAAATTCACGTCATTGTGATCGCAAAGCCTATTTGAAATATCCAGAATTTAACAATCAACTTTCTAAATTGAGAGCATTACAGGCTTCTGGTGTGACTGAATATGATCGTGTTCTAGATGTTATGTCTAACCCTCGTTTAATCAACTTTGCTCGGAACCTTGTGCGTTTTGAAGCTAGTGCTCATCGTCGTTATCTCGATGCAATGGAAATACCTAAGAATTTATTACAAGCAATTAGATACCAACAAAACTACGAAAAAGACGGAAAATCACTAATTCAAGATATTTGGTTAAAAGCATTTACCCCATTACTGCAAGCTCTGGAGGGACAAAGAATGAACATATTTAATGATGAAGAAATACATAAGAAGTTAAAGCAGATTTATTTTAGAACAACCCCTAAAGGTAATGTTAGCTATTCCAAAGCTGATAGGGTTTTTCGTTTCTATCGCTCTTTGGTTGCTGATGGTTACGAATCTGTAAAATCTTCTTACTCATCAACTAGTTCCTTTTATGACCACTTAAAAGAGCTTTTAAATGCAGGTTTTAGTAAGGCTCAGATACAAAACTTACAAGGCAACGGAAAAGATAACGTAATTCCTTTGCTTCAAGTTATAGAGGTTGATTTTTCTAATCAGCGTCCTGATTGGTACGTCGAGCCAGAAATCGGCATCTTAAGTAAACAACATGGTTTTGATACTTCAAACGTAATTAGATTAAGCGCATAGGAATAAAAAATGAAAAACGGTTTATTAGTTGAAATTTTCAAAGAGAACGAAGTCATTGACCCTCGAACTGTCCCTACCAAAAATGGGCCTATGACTTTTTATAGTCAAATTGGTTATGTTGATTTAGGCGGTAAATTTCCTGTTGAGTTTCAAATCCCTTTGCAAGAGGGTCAGCCTTTTTATACGGCAGGGAAGTATAACGTTCTGATGTCTAAATCGTGTTCAGTTAGTAAGCATGGCCGTCTTGAGTTTGCTCGTGAAATGTTTTTGATTCCTGCTAATTCTTAGGTCATTTGATGGATATTGATGAGGTGATGCGTTTGCTAGATGAAAGAATAGAGTTGCTAACCAAGCGTGCTGTTTTGGATGGGAATATCCCTAAGCATGCTGCTGGTATCTTAGCGCTTTACGAATTCAAGCAAAGCATTACACCAAAAAATCAATAGGTAATATTTATGTCTATTTGTGTGACTGTTATTGATGGGATTTTGCAACAATCGTCTGGTGATGTTTGTGAATATGTCTTGGTCTCTAAAGAGCAGTTAACGCACTTGGTTGATGGTCAATTTGATTGGTCATTACTTGAATTCGACAAATCTCTTTATGAGTTCGTCGTACAACAAAGCTTAATCACGTTCATTGGTGGACATGTGTTAGGCCGAGTATTAAAACACTTTCGTTAATCCATTTAGGAAAATTATTATGATTAAACTACGTCAATTGGTTAGCAATAAAATTCTTGTTGCTTCTGTCGCTCTTACTTCTGGCTCTGCGTTCGCTGAAGGTGCAAACGAAACCGCTATCACAGCAGCTGTCGATGCGGGTAAATCTATGGTTAGTCTTACCACTTCTGGTGTAATTGGTATCGCTGCCCTTGGTTTTGGTTTGGGTATGGTTGTCGCTTGGCTCCGTAAGTAATGATTGTCTCCGTTGTTCTTGGCTCTTTAATGTGCGCCTCATTCCTTTATGGGGTTTATACCGGAGTCATAGCAGGTTGATTGATTGGGAGCTTCGGCTCCCTTTTTTCATAAGGGATATATTGTGTTTCGTCTTATTGCTCTATTATTCTTTGCTTTCACTTCTAACGCTTTTGCACTTTCTAGCGTTTATCGTTCTCAAGTTTCAACTGTACCAGTAGGTACTGTGGGGACTAGTAGTGGTCTCCTTTCGCTAGCTAAGTCAGCCGAACCTAAGCGCATTACTTCTGGTAACTGGCCCGGCAAATATATTTGTTATACCTCTTTTGCTCTTAGTAGTACCAACATTCGCGCTAACTACAATATTCACCAAGACGCTGACTGTTCTGGCTCTCGTGTTTCTAGTTCTTATCATAGGATCACTTTTGAATCGACTAGCTCTTGTCCTGCAAATAAAGAGATGAATCCAAGTACAGGACTTTGTGAAAATCCATGCGAAAAAATGGAAGGTAACGAGTTAGGTACTGTTTCTTTTCCAGAGGGTACGAGTGACGTTGTAAATATTTGTCGTAATTCTTGCCGCGCTAAGTCTGATATGTTTTTCCCTGCTGCAACTCCTCCATATGGCATCTTTACCTATACGGGTGAATCATGTGATGGTTCGGAAACTGGCGGTGGTGATACTGGTGGTGGTGATACTGGCGGTGGTGATACTGGTGGTGGT